>JAGREJ010000083.1:293-10116 GCA_020446595.1 Novosphingobium sp.
ATTGCCGAGCAGCATGCGGTGACTTTCGCAGCCGGGCTGGCGGCGCAGGGGATGCGTCCCTTTTGCGCCATCTATTCGACCTTCCTGCAACGCGCTTTCGATCAGGTTGTACACGACGTTTGCATCCAGAACCTGCCGGTGCGTTTCGCCATCGACCGCGCCGGACTGGTCGGCGCTGATGGCCAGACCCACGCTGGCAGCTTCGACATTACCTACCTTGCGACCCTGCCCAACATGGTCGTCATGGCCGCCGCCGACGAGGCGGAGCTGGTGCACATGACGCACACCGCGACGCAGCATGACAGCGGGCCGATCGCCTTCCGCTATCCGCGCGGAAATGGCACGGGCGTCGACCTTCCGACAGAGCCGCAATTGCTCGAAATCGGCAAGGGCCGGATGGTGCGCGAAGGCTCAAAGGTGGCGCTTTTGTCGCTCGGCACGCGCCTCGCCGAAGCCTTGAAAGCCGCGGATGCGCTCGATGCCAAGGGCCTATCGACCACGGTGGCCGACCTGCGTTTCGCCAAGCCGCTCGACACCGAACTGATCCGCAAGCTGATGCTGAGCCACGAAGTCGTGGTGACGATAGAGGAAGGTTCCATCGGCGGGCTGGGCGCCCACGTCCTGACCATGGCGAGCGACGAGGGACTGACCGATGGCGGCCTGAAGATCAGGACGATGCGCCTGCCGGACGTGTTTCAGGAGCACGACAGTCCGGACAAGCAATATGACGAGGCAGGCCTCAATGCGCCGCAGATCGTCGATACGGTGCTCAAGGCGCTGCGGCACAATTCCTCCGGCGTGGCAGAGGCGCGCGCCTGATCGAGCTTGCAGTACTGTTCACGCTTACCGCGTTTCGGGATGGATCCCCGCTGCCTGCGGTTCGCCGACCGCGCTGTCACCTGCCAGATCGTCGCCGACGTTGTCGTCGGACAGCGTGTCAAGGTGCATCAGCCGTTTGATAAGCGGGCTGATGACCAGCACGCTAACGCCCACTGCAACCGCGATCCAGCCGATCTGGCTGTAGACATCGAGCACGACCTGCTGCCCGGCACCCTCGCCGCTGGCGCGCTCCGATCCGGTCGCCGCCGCGATCAGTCCGGCAACGAAATTGCCGGTTGCCGAAGCGAAGAACCAGGTGCCCATAATCAGGCTCGCCATGTGAGCCGGGGCCAGCCTGTTCATTGCCGAAAGACCGACGGGCGAAAGGCACAGTTCGCCGGTCGTGTGCAGCAGGTAGATCAGGAATATGAAGATCACCGCCGTCTGTGCGCCGCCGCCCACGGCCGCGCCTGCCACCAGCACCAGAAATCCAAGTCCGAGCTGGACGAGACCGAGACCGAACTTGGCGGGGGCGGAGGGTTCGAGCCCCTTGCGTCCCAGCCAGGTCCACAGCGCGGCGAACACCGGGCCGAGCAAAACGATGTAGATGGCGTTGACCGACTGGAACATCGAGGCTGGAACGTCCCAGCCCAGCAGGTTCCGGTCGACATGGCGGTCGGTATAGAGGTTCAGGCTTGAACCGGCCTGCTCGAACAGCGCCCAGAACAGGATGGAACCGAAGATCAGGAACATGGCCGCGAAGATGCGGTCGCGCTCTTGCGCGGTGAGCTTGGTGACAGCGGTGAGCAACACATAGCCGACCAGGATCGCGCCTGCGAACAGCAGCAACCAGCCAACCATCGACTGATACTGGATCAGCAGCCAGATCATGCCAACCGCGAGCACGCCGACGGCGTAGAGCATCCACTCGCGTGCAGGCGCCAGCGGCGCGGGAGGCTCGCCCCGGCCGAGCAGCAGGGGCTTGCCCCATACGAATACCACGAGACCCAGGAGCATGCCGACACCCGCTGCGCCGAACCCGTAAGACCAGCCGTAAGTCTGGCCGAGATAGCCGCACAGCAGCGAGCCGAGCGCAGCGCCGAGGTTAATTCCCACATAGAAGATCGTGTAGGCGCCATCGCGTCGCACATCGGTGCGCGGATAGAGCTGGCCTACGATCACCGAGATATTGGCCTTGAGGAATCCGGAGCCGACAATGATGAAGGCCAGTGCCAGCCAGAACACGTTGAGCGCCGGGTTGTTCTCATGTCCGCCTGCTGTCGAACCTTCGAAACCCATCAGGAAATGTCCGAAGGTCAGAAGCACCGCGCCGAACAGCACCGCCTTCCTTTGCCCCAGCCAGCGATCGGCAAGGTAGCCGCCGAGCACCGGCGTGATATAGACCAGCGCAGTGTATGCGCCGTAGATCACCCCGCTCTCGCCATCGGAATAGAGCCAGTGCTGGGTCAGGTAGAAGATCAGGAGCGCGCGCATCCCGTAATACGAGAAGCGCTCCCACATCTCGGCAAAGAACAGCACGAACAGCCCCTTGGGATGTCCCATGATCGTGCCGCGTGCATCGCCGCTTTCGGCATAGGTTCCCATCATCGACCCGTAACCCCCGTTTCCGGCCCGAATGGCCCGCCTGTATATCGTTGTCCCGCGTATCGCCCGAACAACTTGGCCCCTGGCGTGAGAAGCCTGATGCATGTGGACGAAATCGTACCGATCGCAACAGACCGGGCGAGCGATCTCAACGCGATTATGGTGGGCCGGTCACCCCCGTGCCATGCGCTCACTGCTTCCATTGGCGACCCTTTTCACCGTTCTGTCTTTTTATTGTGCGTTGTCTAGCCGGGTTCATGCCAATGCAAAAGAGGGCGATTGAGTTCGATTCTCGGCTTTTTTCTTGCGATTCGAGGGCGATCATGCCAAGTTTCCGCGTCTTGGCGACAGGGGCGTCGCGATCTTCGACACACCAGACCGGGGGAGCGAAGGCATGATCAGGTCCGAGTTGTTACAGGCACTTGCCAGGGAAAACCCGGAATTGCGCGCCGACGATGTCGAGCGTGCGGTCGATACCTTCTTCGAGGAAATCGCCGGAAGCCTGGCTGACGGAGGCCGCGTCGAGCTGCGCGGTTTCGGCGCCTTCTCTACGCGCGAGCGCGAAGCCCGCAGAGGCCGCAATCCACGGACCGGCGAAAGTGTGGACGTGCCGCAAAAGCGCGTGCCCTATTTCAAGGCCGGCAAGGAAATGCGCGCCCGGCTCAACTCCTGAGTAACGGGACCGAACGCCGCCCGGAGGCGGCCCCAAGGCGGACGTGGCGGAATGGTAGACGCCGGGGACTTAAAATCCCCTGAGCCTTGCTCGTGCGGGTTCGAGTCCCGCCGTCCGCACCACTCCATCTCCTGACTAGTGCAAAAATGCCGCACTGTGTGTGTCAAAATGACTCAGGCCACTTGCAAATCGGTTAGACATTTGCTGTCTACAGCGCAGCCGTTCAGGGCAGAGCAATATTTCAGGAGTGGATGCAATGAGGAAAACTGACACTACGAGTCCGCCTAGCGGACGCGGTGCGCGTATGGCCGCCATACTTTGCGCAACGGCCATGACGGCGCCGTTTGCGGTGAGCCCGGCATTCGCTCAGTCGTCAGGAGCGGATGAGGCGGACAACGTCATCATCGTGACCGCGCAGCGTCGCGACCAGGCGCTCGAGGACGTGCCGATGACAGTGACCCTGCTCGATCAGGAATCGCTCAAGAACGCGGGCGTTTCGTCGGTGCAGGAACTCCAGCAAGTCACTTCGGGCTTTTCGCTCGGTCGTGGCGGTTCGACGCCGCAGCCATCGATCCGCGGCATCACCACAATCATCAACGGCTCTTACGAGAACAACGTTGCAGCCTATATCGACGGGCTCTACGTCGCTACGCCGCAGGCGCTGACGATCGATCTTCCCAACATCGAGAACGTGCAGATCCTCAAGGGTCCACAGGGTACCCTTTACGGACGTAACGCCACGGGCGGGGCCATCCTGATCGAAACTAAAAACCCGACAGATGTGTGGGAGGGCAACATCGAAGCCACCTACGGCCGCTTCGACGACAAGCGTGTCGGTGGGGTAATTTCCGGTCCGATCACTGAGGGAATGGGTATTGCGCTGTCAGCCTATACCCGCCGCCGCGACGGCTATCATCATAGAATGAGCCGCGACCCGGCCGACTATCCGAACAATCCGCACGATGGTCGTGCTTATCCGCTGTCCCAGGACATGTTCCGAGCCAAGCTGAGGTTCGAGTTCTCACCGACTTTCGATGTCACTGTCGGCTATGGTTATACCCATACCGATGACCATGGCCTGACCGTGAACTTTTCTCCACTGGAGAACACCGTTGGATCGTTTGGCGGCAAGCTTCCTACCAGTTTCCCCGGTAGCTTCAGCGTCCCGACCAAGCTGGGCGAGGCCGCGCCGAGCCTCGATCCTGGCGTGGAAGTCTGGGTCCATGACTTCTTCGGCAAAATCAATGTCGACATGGGATGGGGACAGCTACGTAGCACCACTGGATATACGAAGCTGAAGCAGACCACCCGCTATGACTTTGACGGATCCTACGCGGAAGTCACTTTCAACGATTCCGGCTTCAATGATTACACCTTCCAGCAACTCGTCGATCTCAACATGAAACTGGGGCCGAGCCTGGAACTGATGGTCGGTGGCCAATACTTCAACATCAAGACCAAGGATGGGCCCAAGGACTGGAACTATTCCGGCACGCTCAATGGCTCCTATCTGGTCTACGATCCGGCAGCAGAGCAGCCGAAGAGCGCCTACTTCGTTAGCGGGCAGCAGATCTATAACCGCGAGAAGGAAGCATGGGCCGTATTCGCCGACGCCACCCTCCAGGCGACGGATGCGCTCTCGATCATCGTCGGCGGTCGTTACAGCGAGGAAACGCAGACCAATACTCGCTTCGCGTACTCGATCGCTACGAGTGGTGTGAAAACGACAACCTTCCCGGAAACGACGAAGGGCTCGAAGTACACGAAGTTCACGCCGCGCGCCTCGATCCGCTATGAGTTTTCGCCGCGCACAAGCATCTACGCGTCGTACTCCAAGGGCTTCAAATCGGGCGAATGGCCAGGCGCTTTTGCTGGCAATCCCGCAGACTGGAAGGACGTCAAGCAGGAATCGGTTGATGGCTACGAGATCGGCCTGAAGCATGCCGGATCGCGGCTGCGTTTTGATGCCGCTGCCTTCTACATGGATTACAAGAACCTGCAGATCAGCTTCACCAACTTTGTCCAGTCTGGCGGCACTACTGTTCCTGTGGTGTTGCTGCAGAATGCGCCTAGCGCCGAGATCTACGGCATCGAGGCCAACTTCGACGTTGAACTTTTCGACAACTTCAATTTCCGGGCGGGCGGCACCTGGTTGCATGCCCGTTATGGCGATGGCTTCATCTTCGACGGCATCGGCGTGAATCCCGCAGCATCGGGCACCAACGTCAACTCCGACCCGCTCAAGGTATTTCTCAACGCGGGCCGCAGGCAGGATCTTTCGGGCAAGCAGATGTCACGTGCGCCTGATTTCGCAGCCTATGCAGGCTTCGATTACCTGATCCCGATGGGTGACGGAGGTGTGCGCTTCGCCGCCAACCTCAAGTATACCGATGACTATGTCGTTTCCAACCCGTCGGTCTATGGCGGCTGGATTCTTACGTCGGCCAATGCGGGACAGATCTTCCCCAACAGCACGGGCCTTGCAGGAACCGGGTTCGAGAACCGGGGCGGTGAGCAGCGTTTCGTCCAGAAGGGATACACGCTCATCAACGGATCGATCACCTGGACCGATCCTTCGGACACCGTCTATGTTCGCGTGTGGGGCAATAACCTGACCGACAAGCGCTATCGCCTGCATTACAATGGCACGGCGAACGCCGGTTCCTATGCGGTCATGGCCGAGCCACGCACCTTTGGCGTGAGTGTGGGCTTCAAGTTCCGCGAGGAGCCATGCAACTGCGAGGAACCGCTGCCACCGCCGCCTCCTCCGCCTCCGCCGCCGCCCGCGACGATGACCTGCCCGGACGGCACGATCGTCGGTGTCGAGGACTCCTGTCCCGTGCCGCCTCCTCCTCCGCCACCGGCGCCGGAGCGCGGATAAGCGAAAGGCATTACAGGTTGCCACCGAAGGGGCCGGAGCGATCCGGCCCCTTTTGCGTGTGGTGGGTCAGGCGGGTTTGAACAGCATTGCGGCGCCGTTCATGCAGTAACGCTTGCCGGTCGGGCGCGGTCCGTCGTTGAACACGTGGCCAAGGTGCCCGCCGCATTGCGCGCAATGAACCTCGGTGCGCGGATAGCCGAGCTTGTAATCGGTCGAGGTGCCGATTGCCCCGCGCAGAGGCTGCCAGAAGCTCGGCCAGCCCGTGCCGCTGTTATACTTTGTGGCGGAGGAAAACAGGCGGTTGCCGTCCGCGGCGCAGACGAAAATGCCTTTGCGCTTCTCGTCGTTGAGCGGCGAGGAAAAGGGACGTTCGGTGCCGTGCTGACGCAATATGCGGAATTGCGCGGGCGAGAGACGCTTGCGCCAGTCGGTTTCGCTGCGCTGGATCGGGAATGCCTTTGCCTGCGCCACGCCGCTGCCACATGCGGCGACAAGGGGAAACGATGCGGCGCTGGCGAGAATGCCGACGAGTGCATCGCGGCGCGGAATGCGGGAGGTGAAGGCGGGCATGGCGGCGATCCTTGCAGGCTGACAACTTCCGTGCCGTTCTAGGCCGCGCCCCCTTAACCCGTCCTGTCCCGCCGGTCAGGCTGCAGCGGCTTCCCGGCGCTTGTTCCACAGCCGCTTGCGATCCTGTTTCACCTTGGCAGGGCCGGACTTCATGACCCTGGTCCGGAACAATCTTGCGCCGGTCCGCACCAGTATGACGACCCACAGCGCCTGCCAGGCGATCGCCGCCGCGTGTGTCCACAGCACCGGCTCCTGTGCCGCGCGCGCCATCATCGCAAAGGGCGAGCTGAACGGGAAAGCAAGCGCGAACAGTTCGGTCGCGCTGCCCGGCTGGGTCATGGCGTAGCTTGCCAGGAAGAACACCATGAGTTGCATCATGGTGACGGGCATCGACAGCGTCTGGACTTCGCGCACCGTGGTCGCGAGCGAGCCGATGGCGAGGAAGACAGAGCCGAGCAGCAGATAGGCGGACGCGAAATAGACCACGCCAAGCGCGAGGAACATCGGCCAGCCAACGGCGGGAGATGGAAGGCTGGGCAGCGCGCTGCCCGCGGCGATGACAAGCAATGTTCCAAACAGGCCCCATACCGCGATTCCGACCATCGAGACCGCGAGCATGGCGAACAGCTTGCCGAAGAACACGGCGTCCATCGGGATTGCCGCCGCCAGAATCTCGATGATCTTGTTGGCCTTTTCTTCCACGAGATTGGACAGCACCATACCCGCGAGCAGCATTGTCAGCAGGAACAGCAGGGTCTGGGCGGCCTGTGCGGTCATCAGCTGCGAGCCGCGATCGCCGCCCGAGGGGCGCGATACCGCGTTGGTGCTCACGTCGGGATAGGCATGGGGCGTCCTGCCAAGAGCTTCGGCTGCCAGCAGCGAAACCGGTCCGCGCCAGGCGTCGATCCGCTCGCTGGCTCCGACCAATTGCGGCGCGGCCGGGGTGCCGCCGAGAATTGCCGATACGCCGGATTTTCCGGCGCTGAAGGCGGCGACGGGGTCGTAGGTTTCGCCGGGATCGAGCCGCTTGAGCACGACCAGCGCCGGCAATGTTGCGCCGAGGCTGTCAGAGAGTCGTCCGTGTGCATCGACCATCGCATCGACATCGTCGCCTGCCATCGCGATACCGATGACCGGAAGATCGACGCTTTGCTGCACGCGCTGGCCAACGCCGCCCGCCATTGCACCCACAATCACCGGGAACAGCGGCCCGAGCAGGAAGAAGAAGAATGCGCGGCTGAACAGGATGGCGCCGAAATCGCGGCGGGCGATGACAAGCGCCGCGGCCAGGGTTGATAGGCGGCCCGTCATCGCATCTGCTCCATGTCTGCATTGTCTTCGAGCGCGCGCGCCGCAGCTTCGCCCGCGATTGCAACGAAGGCATCGTGCAGTCCCGCCCGCTCGATCGAAAGGGTAAGAATGCCTGCCTCGCTCTCGATCAGTGCCCGCAGCAGCGGTTCGACGCCGCTTTCGGGCAGCGAGAAATGCCAGAACCGACCTTCCAGTCTGGCGTCGGCGGGCAGGGCCGCGCGCCACGTTCCTTCGGCTTCGCGGGTTTCCAGCCGCACTTGCGGCCTGATTCGGTCGCGCGCGACATCGACGGCTCCGGCAAAGGGAACCTTGCCGCCCGCGATAATCGCCACTTCGTCGCACAACCGCTCTGCATGGGCGATGACGTGGGTGGAGAAAATGACGGTCGTACCCTTGTCGGCGAGCGCGCGGATCATGCGCTCAAGCTTGCCCTGATTTATCGCGTCGAGGCCCGAAAACGGTTCGTCGAAGACAACGAGACGCGGTTCGTGAACCAGCGTGCCGAGAATCTGCACCTGCTGCGCCATGCCTTTCGACATCTGCCGGATCTGGCGCTCGGCGGCATAACCAAGGCCGTGCTCCTCCAGCAGTTCGCGTCCGCGCTTGCGTCCTTCGGCGAGCGGCAGACCGCGCAGCGCGCCAACGAAGGCGATGGCCTCATAGGCCTTCATCGACGGGTAGAGCCCGCGCTCTTCCGGCAGATAGCCGATGGCATGGGCCACATCGTGCGGACGTTCAGCGCCCAGGACGCTTCGGTAACCCTCGTCCGGGTCGATGATGCCGAGCAGCATGCGCAGCGTTGTCGTCTTGCCCGCGCCGTTAGGCCCCAGAATACCGTAGATCGCGCCTTCGGGCACCGAAATGTCGATTCCATCGACGGCGGTGAAGCCATCGAAACGCTTGACGAGGCCGCGCGCTTCGATTGCCAGCGGCTTGTCGCCGTGACTTTGATCGCAGGCGGCTGCTTGCCAATTTCCAAGGTCCATCTTCATGGTCTAGGGCGTTAACCAAGCGTCGTGAACAGGAGCCTGTGCAAGTTTGGTTAATGGCGAAGTAACCCGCGGCCTGATGGCCGATTTCGTTCGCGAGGCGATGCGTGCGGGCTTTGCCGGTGTCGGCACCGCTCCGGCGGGGGCGCAGGCCCAACGATCCGCGCAGCTGCGCGAATGGATCGATGCGGGAATGCAGGGCGAAATGGGCTGGATGGCGGATCGCTTCGATCACCGCGCCTCGCCGCAAGGCCTGTGGCCCGAGGCCAAAAGCGTGATTTGCCTTGCCATGAGCTATGCCCCCGCCGCCGATCCCATGGCGCTTGAAGACTATCCGGCGATCGGGCGCATTTCCGCCTATGCGCAGGGCGCGGACTACCACGATGTCGTCAAGAAGGCGCTGAAGGCCATGGCGCGCTGGCTGATCGGCGAGGCGGCAAGCCGCGGGCTGGGCGAGGTCGAGGTCAAGGTGTTCACCGATACCGCGCCGGTCATGGAAAAACCGCTTGCCGCCGCGGCGGGGCTTGGTTGGCAGGGCAAGCACAGCAATCTCGTAAGCCGCGAACATGGCTCGTGGCTGTTCCTGGGCGAAATCTACACCACGCTTGAGCTTGACGCCGGGCCGCCGGAACCGGACCATTGCGGATCGTGCACTGCCTGCCAGAAAGTGTGCCCGACCGAAGCTTTCCCCGCGCCCTACCGGCTCGATGCGCGGCGCTGCATTTCCTATCTGACGATCGAGCACAAGGGGCCGATTCCGCCGGAGTTCCGCGAAGCGATCGGCAACCGCATCTACGGCTGCGACGATTGTCTGGCGGTGTGCCCCTGGAACAAATTTGCCGACCTGGCTCACACACACGCGAAATTTCTGCCGCGCGCGGAACTGGCGGCGCCGGAGCTGTCCGATCTGCTCCTGCTGGACGACACGGGATTTCGCGCGCTGTTCTCAGGCTCGCCGATCAAGCGGATCGGGCG
>JAGREJ010000084.1 GCA_020446595.1 Novosphingobium sp.
TCCATGCGCACCAGCACCTTGTCGTCCATGTTTGATGCGGCCATCGCCTGCTTGGCCTTTTTCATGCCCGGCATCATGCCCGCGAGCAGGCCCATGCCGCCCATGTTCTGCATCTGCTTGAGCTGGGTGCGCAGATCCTCGAGATCGAACTCGCCCTTGGCCATGCGCCGCGCAAGCCGCTCGGCGTCTTCTTCCTTGATCGTCTCGGCGGCCTTCTCGACGATCGAGACGATGTCGCCCATGCCGAGGATGCGACCGGCGACGCGGCCGGGATGGAAGGCTTCGATCGCGTCGAGCTTTTCACCGGTGCCCGCGAACTTGATCGGCTTGCCCGTGACCGCGCGCATCGACAGCGCCGCGCCGCCGCGCGCATCGCCATCCATGCGGGTGAGCACGACGCCGGTGAGATCGACCTCGCCGCCGAAGCTCTGCGCGACGTTCACCGCGTCCTGACCGGTAAGCGAATCGACAACCAGCAGCGTCTCTTTCGGCGCGGAAATGGCCGAGACCGCCTTCATCTCGTCCATCAATTGCTGATCGACATGCAGACGGCCCGCGGTATCGAGCAGCAGCACGTCGACCGCCTGCAATTTCGCGGATTCGATGGCGCGGCGAGCGATGTCGACCGGCATCTGTCCGGCAACGATCGGCAGGGTCAGCACATCGACCTGCTCGCCCAGCACTTTCAGCTGTTCCTGCGCCGCCGGACGGTTGACGTCAAGCGAGGCCATCATCGGCTTCTTGCCGTGCTTTTCGCGCAGCAGCTTCGCCAGCTTGGCGGTGGTCGTGGTCTTACCCGAGCCTTGCAGGCCGACCATCATGATGACCACTGGAGGTGAGGCGTTCAGATCAAGTTCGGCGGGCGCATCGCCGCCCAGCATCTCGACCAGCTCGTCGTTGACGATCTTGACGACCTGCTGACCCGGCGTGACCGAGCGCAGTACCGACTGGCCGACCGCCTTTTCGGTGACCGCATCGATGAAGCGGCGCGCGACCGGCAGCGCCACGTCGGCTTCGAGCAGGGCGATGCGCACTTCGCGCATGGCGTCGCGCACGTCCTGCTCGTTCAGCGCGCCGCGCCCGCGAAGCTTGTCGAATACGCCACCGAGGCGGTCTGACAGGGTGTCGAACATGTCCTCGCCTTCCTTACAGCGACAAAAAAACGCCAAAAACGCCGGCGGACGAAACCTCGTCGGCCAGCGTGTAAACAGTTCACCCCGAATGAACCTCTCGGTCCATAAGGTATGGTGAGATTTGATTCCGGTCGAACTGCGCTCGACGGGGACCAAATATCACCGATCTATGTCTGAATGGTGGAGCCTAGCGGGATCGAACCGCTGACCTCTACAATGCCATTGTAGCGCTCTCCCAGCTGAGCTAAGGCCCCGTTCCATTCATGTTCCGGCGGGCCTGGGAGGTCCAACCGGTGCCCGACCCACGCCGTCGCATGAGCCGGGAGGCAGCCATCTAGTAGCGACATTGCCCCTTGGCAAGGGCTTTTGCCACGGGCTGCATGGCGTGCAAGACTGTCCGACTCAGGTGTCGTCGCTGTCGTCGTCGCTCGTGCGCGTCACGCCGAGATCGTCGTCGCCGCCAAGATCGACATCGTTGTCCGGCGAATCGTCGTCCTCGTCGATGTCGAGATCCTCGTCCTCGAGATCGACCCCTTCCTCTTCTTTCTTCTTCTTTTCCGCTTCCTCGAACGGAATCGGCTGTTTCGTCTTCAGAACCGGCTCGGGATACCACTGGTTGCCGCAATCGATGCAGGCGACCGGCTCATCCTTGCCAAGGTCATAGAAGCGGGTGCCGCATTTCGGGCAGCTATGCTTGGTGCCCCATTCAGGCTTGACCATGAAAAACCCTTCGATTGGACGGTCTTGGCGCTTCTGGCCCTGGACCGGTGAAAACGCTTGATGGGAATGGCCCTGCCCCGTTTCAAGGGATGAGCCATATTCAGGGCGCGCGCCTTGCCATAGCCTTTGCGCGCTGTCAAAAGCCGCCGCGCTTTTCCCTGAAACAAGGTCATTCACCGCCGTCGTGAGCACTTCCGATTCCAGCCTGATGCGCTCGCGCCGCTTCCTGCCTGCAGGCCCCCTGAAAGGTCGGATTCGCGTGCCCGGCGACAAGTCCATCAGCCACCGAGCCATCATGCTATCGGCGCTGGCAGTGGGCGAGAGCCACATTTCGGGCCTGCTCGAAGGCGAGGACGTGCTGGCGACGGCCGCCGCGATGCGCAGCATGGGCGCGACGGTCGAGCGCATAGGTGAAGGCGAGTGGCGGGTCCACGGCGTAGGCGTAGGCGCGCTGCTTCAGCCCCAGGCCCCGCTAGACATGGGCAATTCGGGCACTTCCACACGGCTGCTGATGGGCCTTGTCGCCAGCCACCCGATCACGGCGACTTTCACTGGTGATGCCAGCCTGTCGAAGCGACCGATGGGCCGAGTGATCGAACCACTGTCGCAAATGAGCGCGGCGGTCGAGGCTTCGGAAGGCGGCCGCCTGCCGCTCACCCTGCGCGGAGCCTCGCCTGCCGTGCCGATCACCTACCGCCTGCCAGTGGCGAGCGCTCAGGTGAAAAGCGCGGTTCTGCTCGCCGGGCTCAACACGCCGGGAGTGACCACGGTCATCGAGCCGGTGCCGACACGCGACCATTCAGAGCGGATGCTGGCGGGTTTCGGCGCGGACCTTTCGGTCACGGTCGATAACGACGGCGCGCGGGTCATCGCCATACGAGGCGAAGTGGACCTGAAGCCCCAGACCATCGAGGTGCCCGGCGATCCGTCCTCTGCCACCTTTTTCATCGTCGCGGCGCTGATCGTGCCCGGTAGCGAGCTAACAATCGAGAATGTGGGCCTCAACCCCACGCGTGCCGGATTGATCGAGGTTCTGCGGGCGATGGGTGGCGGCATCGAGGAGATGGACCCGCGCCTTGTCGGCGGCGAACCGGTGGCGGACCTGCTGGTCCGGCATTCGCCGCTCAAGGGCGCAAAAGTCGATCCCGCGCTCGCCCCTTCGATGATCGACGAGTTTCCGGCGCTGTTCGTCGCCGCGAGCCTCGCCGAGGGCCGCACCGTAACCAGCGGTCTCGACGAGTTGCGCGTCAAGGAATCGGACCGGCTCGCGGTCATGGCGGCGGCGCTGACGGCAGCAGGCGCGAGAGTTGAGGAACACGAGGACGGCCTCGTCATCCACGGGACCGGCGGCGAGCCGCTTCCCGGCGGTGGCCCTGTCGCCACTCATCTCGATCATCGCATTGCCATGTCGATGGCCGTGGCGGGGTTGGCCAGCCGCAATGGGGTCGAGGTCGACGACACCCGGCCCATCGCGACCAGCTTTCCGCAATTCGAAGAACTCCTGGACGGGCTGTCGTCGTGACCATTCCCAATATCTTCGGTCTCAGCCCCGGAACGGCGGACCTGATCGGCTTTGTCGGAATGGCCTGCATCATCCTCGCCTATGCCTATATCGTCGGGGTCGAGAAGCCGAACCCTTACGTCCAGCACGGCGTCAACCTGGTGGGCGCGATGCTGCTGGCGATCTCGCTGACGGTCCACACCAACAAGGCCTCGATGGTGCTCGAAGCGTTCTGGGCAGCGATTGCCGTGTGGGGACTGGCCAAGGCCGCGCTCGGCAAGGGGAAGCAGACATGATCGTTGCCGTCGATGGCCCCACGGCATCGGGCAAGGGCACCATCGCTCGGGCATTGGCCGTGCATTTCGGCCTGCCGCATCTCGATACCGGGCTGCTCTATCGCGCCGTCGGCAGGCAGGTCATGCTCGATCGCGGTGATCCTGACAACGAGGCAGATGCGCTTGCCGCCTGCCAGTTTCCCGACGCCCTGCTCGCCGATCCCGAATTGCGCACCGAGGTTTCGGGCGGCCTTGCCAGCCGCGTCTCGATCCATCCCAGGGTGCGACAGGCGCTCTACGAACGCCAGCGCAAGTTCGCGACACAGCCGGGCGGTGCGGTGCTCGACGGGCGCGACATTGGCACGGTGATCGCGCCGGAGGCCGAGGTGAAGCTGTTTGTCGTGGCCAGCGTCGAAAAGCGCGCCGAGCGCCGCTACGCCGAACTTATCCAGGCCGGTCGCGACGTATCGCTCGAGGCAATCGCCGCCGATCTTGCCGCACGGGATGAGCGCGACACGAACCGCAAGGATGCGCCGTTGGTCGCGGCAGTCGACGCCATCACGCTGGACACCAGCGAAATCGGCCGCGACGAAGCCGTTGCGCAGGCCATTGCCATTGTCGAGCGCCGCATGCGAAGCTGACTCCCGCACGAGGGAGAGAGCCACACATGAGCACTACCGCAGGTCCGCTGCGCGGCATTCGCGTCGTCGATCTTTCGACTATCGTCGCGGGGCCGATGGCAACGCAGATCATGGCCGACCAGGGCGCGGACGTCATCAAGGTCGAGGCGCCGCCGCGCGGCGACGGCACGCGCCACCTTGGCCCTTGCCGCAATGGCTATGGCGCGGCCTTCCACATCTACAATCGCGGCAAACGCTCGGTCATGCTCGATCTCAAGACGCCCGACGGGATCGAGGCGCTGCGCAAGCTGATCGCGCGCGCCGATGTGCTGCTGCACAATTACCGTCCGAAGGTCACCTCGCGGCTGGGAATTGACTACACCAGCCTTTCCGAGGCGCACCCCGATCTGATCTATGTCGCGATCAGCGGCTTTGGCGAGGAAGGGCCACTCGCGGAGCGGCCCGCCTTCGACCACATCCTGCAATGCTACACTGGCTTTGCCGCCTCGCAGGCGCGTCAGGACAGCGGCGGCAAGCCGGCACTCGCGGCCAATATCGTCTGCGACAAGCTCACCGCGATGACTGCCTCGCAGGCCGTTACCGCCGCCCTGTTCGCGCGAGCGCGCGGCGACGGCGGGCAGGAAGTGAAGCTCTCGATGCTGGGCTCGGCCATCGCTTTCCTGTGGCCCGACGCCGCGGGCGACCTGCACTTGCAGGGAGACGGAGCGGAATGGCGGCCCAACCTTGCCGACCGGGTTCGGCTTTATCACTTCCGCAATGGCTCAGGCACTTTCAATGGCACCGACGCCTCATTCGCCGCGCTGGTCGAGAAGCTGGGATCGCAAACCGGCACGGACCCGCGGCTGGTCAACGCGGCGGGACGCTCGGCCCATCCCGAACTGATGAAGCTGGTCGAAGCCGAATGGGCCGAGGCTGTTTCCGGGATGGACGTGGACGAAGGGCTGGCGCTCATCGCATCGACAGGCGCGCCCTGCGCCAAGGTCCGCTCGCTCGGCGATCTGGTAGGCGACGAGCAGGTCGATGCCATGGGCTATCTGCGGCTGGTCGACCATCCGGTTGCAGGCTCGATCCGCGAGCCTGCCCCCGCCGCCAGCTTTTCCGCGACGCCACTGGACGAGGGCCCACCCGGCCCCACGTTGGGCGAGCATACCAAAACGGTTTTGGCCGAACTCGGCTACGACGCAGCGACAATCGCGACAATGCGCCAAGCGGGCGCGCTGGGCTGACCGCCCATGCTAGATGCGCTTGCAGTCGTTCGGCGCAGGCTCACCGGAAAAGCGGGCATCGATCCAGTCGAGCGTCTCCTTGCTGCTGTCGCGGGCGCTATGCTCGTGGGCGCCGCCGGGCAGCGAGATGAAGCGCACCGGTAAGCCGGCACGGCAACGTTTGCGCAGGAAGTCGCGCGTCACCGACGGCGCTACAACGGGATCCTTCACGCTCTGGGCCACCAGCAAAGGCCCCGAAACCGCCCTTGGATTGACGCTGTTGTCGCGCGCGATCGCCGACCAGGGCGGCGTGCGGGTAATATCCTTTTTCGAAAGCTGCCCGCGCACCGACAGGACGCCCAGAATCGTGCCCAGCTTTGGCGATTTGCCCAGTTCGACGCAGTTGTTCTCGGCCAGACGCGTCACCACGCCCTGATTTACCTTGTTAAACAGGGTGCCCAGGTCGGCGCCGAAATGGCGCGACCAGGCATAGGTCGCATAGGCGGTGAGCATGGCGCGAACGCTAGCATCGCTGCCCTTGCGCAGGTTCTCGGGAAGCTCGGTCGGAGGAGCGGCGGCGGCCGTGGCGACCAGCGACAGGTCGGGCGCATAGCGTGGTGCCGATGTCGCGGTCCACAACGCGGCATGGCCGCCTTGCGATTCGCCCCAGACGGCGAACTGTCGCCCAGCCCCCGATTCCGTGATTGCCCGCGCGGCGCGCACCGCATCGAGCACCGAGCGCGCCGTATCCTCGCCAACCAGATAGGGATGCGCGCCCGCCGAACCGAGGCCAGGGTAATCGGGTGCGACCACCACATAGCCGCGCGCTACCATCTCGCCCAGCGCAGGCGTGATACCCGCAAAATCCGCGCTAAGCGACGGCGCGCAGCGTTCAACGACGCCAGTCGTGCCGTGTGTCCAGGCAATGACGCGGCGATCTCCTCCCCGCCGGTCGAGCGGAGCGACGACCATGCCGGTGACCTGCCGTGGCCGGTTGCTGGCATCGCGAGTCCAGTAGGCAATGCGCCATGCCCGCATGCTGGGCCTGCCGAGATCGGTTTCCTGCGAGGAAACCAGCTCACCCGCCTGTTGAGCACTGGCCGCCGGAGCCAGCCCGAAAGCACCGACCAGTGCCAGGGTGGCCGCGAGCGCGCCCCGCTTTACCGCGAACATGCCGCCTTCCCTCAGAAAGCGGCGTTCGCGCACAGGACGTCGGCAAGATAGATGCGCCGGTTCACTGTCTGCATCGTTTGACGCAGCGAAGTGCGCCAGCCCATCGCCTTGCAGAACGTTTCCGCCGTTGTCTTCGCGCAGTTCGCGGTTCCTCCGCCCGTCGGACAGGAAAGCACGCGATATCCGCCACGGGCAGGCTCAGGATAGAATTGCGATCCCATTCCGCGCAGCGAGGGGTTGTTGCCCGGCACAAGCGGGTCCGGCGCGGGGCGGTTCGTCGGCCTCATCGATTGCACGACAATCCCCCGGTAGAGCAGGATGCGCGAGTTGTCGGCTTTAAAGGTGCGGCAATTGCCGCGGAAATTCGTACGCTCGCAAAGCTGCCACTCGCCGCTGCGAACGCGGATCGAGTTCACCCGCCAAGCAAGTCCCATGTTGGTCTTGTCGCTCCTGACATTCACCGCCGGGCCATTGAAGCCCGCATCGCGATAGATGATCGCCTCGGGCTCGGGACGGGCCATCTTGTCATCCTGAGCGATCAGCGGGGATGCGGCGGCGATTGCGCCTCCGGTGCATACGAGCCCGATGGCAAGTGCCTTGAAACGTGAAGTCATCCCGGTTTGCTCCTTAATGTGCTGTCTTGATGTCTGTGATCTGCGCCAGCACCTTGCCGCCGCACCCGATCGTGACGTTCCTGTACTGCTGGCTCATAGCCTCAGCCGAATAGGTCACCGGCGTTGCAGTAACAACCTGGGCTACCATTCCCTCGGGCCCGGTCGCGACAAGCGAGAACCGCTGGCCGGGTGGCATCATCCGGTCCGCCGGTCCGGCGATCAGCTCTACCTTGAAACCGGGCGTGGGCAGATCGACCTCGCCCGAGATGTTCAAAGTGGGTTTGGCGCCCGGACCGGGCATCGCATTGATATAAGCTGTCCAGCCGCGCGAGGCCAGGACGGGACATTCGGACATTTCGAAGACCGGCGCCGGGCTGGCATCTTCTTTCGGTGGCGCAGGGGCGCAAGATACCAGCGTAAAGGCGGTTGCCAGCGGAATTGCACAAGCCCTGACTCTGTGTGGAATATTCAAGATCCTGCCTTTTCGTTGCACGATCATGAAACTACTGCATATCCTTTGGAAAAGGCAACCAGTCACTATTCCCGTCGCGAGTTTCGTTGTGTCGCAACGCATCGACAAGACCTGGCTGGT
>JAGREJ010000004.1:0-52971 GCA_020446595.1 Novosphingobium sp.
GAACCTGCAGAGGAGTTCGACTTCGCGACACCTCTGGGCCAGTTCCTCAAACTGTTCGCGCTTGCCTCATTCGTTACCGCTCTGGTCGGCTATGTGCCCCTTGCAAGCGAGATCTTCAGCTCGGTCATGGCGACCCTCGCAGTCATTGCCATCGCCATCTACCTGAACCGCACGATCAAGCTGATCGCTTCCGCCATTGGTTCCTCGCTGAAAGCCTACCGGCGTTCGTTCCAGTTCCTGCCGATGGTGACGGGTCTGGTCCTGTTGGCAGGAAGCCTGCTGCTTATCGCGCTGATCTGGGGGTATCGACCGCAGGAAATCGGCGATGGACTGACCGCACTGCGCGACGGCATCGACTTTGGAGACGTTCGCATATCGGCGGGAGACGTCTTCACCTTCGCGCTCGTGTTCTTCATCGGCTACGTTGCGACCCGGTTCGTCCAGCGTTTCCTTCGCCTCTCGATATTGCCGCAGTTCGAGCTCGATCGTGGCGGCATTGCGGCGATCGTCACGGCGGTCGGCTATATCGGCGTCATTCTTGCGGCTCTTGTCGCGATTGCTTCTACGGGACTGGACCTGTCGAGCCTGGCATTCGTTGCGGGCGCTCTGTCTGTGGGTCTGGGCTTCGGACTTCAGTCGGTCGTCGAGAACTTCACCAGCGGCATCCTCCTGCTGGCGGAAAGGCCGATCAAGGAAGGCGACTGGATCGAAGTCGGCGAGTTTTCAGGCATTGTCCGCAAGATTTCCGTTCGTTCGACCCAGTTGGAGACGTTCGACCGCCATTTCATCATCATTCCGAATTCGTTGCTTATCACCGGAAGCGTCAAGAACCTCAGCTTCACAGGCGGTGCCGCGCGCATCCGCGTTCCGGTCGGCGTGAGCTACGATGCCGATGTCGACAGGGTCCACAAGCTGCTGAAGGAGATCGCGCTCAGCCTGCCGAACGTGCTGTCGGACCCGGAGCCGGCCGTGCTGCTGACGGACTTCGGCGACAGTTCGATCAACTTCGACGTGCTCTGTTTCGTTGCCGACGTGACCACGGGTTCGGGCACGCAGTCGGAGCTGAACCTTGAGATTGCTCGCCGCTTTGCAAGCGAGGGCATCGAAATTCCGTTCCCACAACGCGAGATTCACATCAAGCACGAGGACGCTCTCCTGCCAACCGCACCGGAAGCGCCGCCCACAAAGGATTGATTGCGCGGATTTTACCGGAAGCGATCCTCGATCTGCGAGGCAGACCGGCCATCGGGCGCGAAACAAGCCCACACCAAGGATTTGCAACGGGTTGCAGTGAATTTTGGCGGAGAGGGTGGGATTCGAATAAGTTACTTATCTCTCTGAACCTTCATGAGATTTCCTCAAAACATGTATAATGTGCCCCCGCATATGCCCCCAATTCACTCTGACGGATAATGTATTGCAACCGAAAAAATATGAACTGCAGCCACTACTCTAGCTGTCGTGTCGCGCACACCTTCGATTCAGCCTCTAGGCGAAAGCGTAGCTGAATCCTGATGCCCCGGTCGAAACGGTGATTTCCTTGACCTGCTCGCCGTCCATTTGGCGCCCCAGCAATTCGACCGACATCTCGGGCAGCATCGTATTGGTGAGGATCGCATCGATCATCCGGCCGCCGCTGTCGACTTCGGTACAGCGCGAAACGATCAGATCGACGACATCCTGCCCATAAGTGAACGCTATGTCGTGGTTTTCCGCGATGCGCCGCTTGATCCGCTCAAGCTGGATGCGCACGATCTCGCCCAGCATTTGCTGGCTGAGCGGGTAATAGGGTAACACCATGAGGCGCCCCAGCAGCGCCGGAGGAAAGACCTTGAGCAGTTCAGGGCGCAACGCTTCGCTCAGAGCCTCCGCTCCCGGTTTGAGCTCTTCGTCCTCAGACATCGACATGATGAGGTCCGTGCCGACGTTCGAGGTGAGAAGAATCAGCGTGTTCTTGAAATCGATGAAGCGGCCTTCACTGTCGTTCATGAACCCCTTGTCGAAAACCTGGAAGAACATCTCGTGGACATCGGGATGGGCTTTCTCGATCTCGTCGAGCAGCACCACCGAGTAGGGCCGCCGACGCACCGCCTCGGTCAGCACGCCGCCCTGGCCATAGCCGACGTAGCCAGCCGGCGCTCCCTTCAGGGTCGATACGGTGTGCGCTTCCTGGAACTCACTCATGTTGATGACGATCATCGATTCGTCGCCGGAGAACAGCAGCTCCGAAAGGGCATGCGCGGTTTCGGTCTTGCCGACACCGGACGGGCCGCACAGCATGAACACGCCGACTGGCTTGTTGGGATTGTCGAGCTTGGCGCGAGAGGTCTGGATCCGTTTGGATATCGCATCCATGGCATGATCCTGCCCGATGACGCGCGACTTGAGCGCATCGGCAATCTTCAGGACGCTCGCGATCTCGTCCTTGACCATGCGACCGACCGGAATGCCGGTCCAGTCGCCTACGACGGCGGCAACGGCATCCTCGTCGGCAACGCCGAAGATCATGGGCGTGTCGCCTTGCGCTGACCGCATGACCTCGATCGCGGCCTGCAGTTCGTCCTTGAGTTCGGATTCGGACTTTGCAGGCTGCCCGGCATCCGGAGCGTCATCGCTCGCGACCTCGCCGCCTTCGGCTTCCCCGGCTGCAGAAGCCTTCTGCGCTGCACGCAGCGCATCGCGCACCACGACCACCTTGGCGAAAGCATCCTTCTCGGCCTGCCATTTTGCCTCGATCTCGGCGAATTCCGTCCGGGCCTCTGCGAGTTGCGCCTCAATCGAGCCCAGGTCGCCCGCATCGCGATACTGGTCGTCGACCTCGCGCGAAGCGATGTCTCGTTCGACCTCGAGCAGTTCGATCCGCCGCATCCGGTCTTCGACCATCGCCGGGGTTGCATGCTGCGACACCGCCACGCGCGCGCAGGCCGTATCCAGCAGACTCACCGCCTTGTCCGGCAACTGGCGCGCGGGCACATAGCGTTGCGACAGGGTGACCGCGGCGCTGACCGCCTCATCCAGCACAACGACATCGTGATGCTTTTCCATCATCGGCGCAACCGACCGGATCATCGCGACTGCCTTGTCTGTTTCCGGCTCGCGAACATCGACTGTCTGGAAGCGGCGGGTAAGCGCGGGATCCTTTTCGAAGTACTGGCGGTACTCGGCGTAGGTCGTTGCCGCGATGGTACGCAGGCGTCCTCGTGCAAGCGCCGGCTTGAGCAGATTGGCTGCATCGCCCGTCCCCGCCTGCCCGCCTGCGCCAATCAGGGTATGCGCCTCATCGATGAACAGGATGATCGGATCGGGCGAGGATTCGACCTCGTCGATGACCGAGCGAAGCCGCTTTTCGAATTCGCCCTTCACGCTGGCGCCCGCTTGCATCAACCCGATATCGAGCGATCGCAGCGTCACGCCCCTGAGCGAGGGTGGAACATCGCCATCGACGATTCGCTTCGCAAACCCCTCGACCACAGCCGTCTTGCCCACGCCCGCCTCGCCGATCAGGATCGGGTTGTTCTGGCGACGGCGCAGCAGGATATCGACGCATTGCCGAATTTCCGCATCGCGCCCGACTATAGAGTCGATCTCGCCGTTGCGTGCCTTTTCCGTCAGGTCGATGGCATATTTGGCGAGCGCGCTTTCACCGGACATGACCTGGCCGCCGCCGCCATCGATGACCTGCGGGTCCGAACCTGCAGACCCGGGTTCGCTTGTCTCTCCGGATTCCTTCACGATGTCCTCGAAACGGTCGCCGAGGTCATCCGCTCTGACCTTGCGCCACTCGTTGCTCAGGCCGATCAGGGCATTTTCCAGCGTCTGTGTCTTCAGCATGGCATAGATCAGATGACCGGTGCGCACGCGACCTGCCGAAAACTGCAGCGAAGCATAGAGCCAGCCCTTTTCGATCGCCTCCTCGATCTGCGGCGCGAAGTCGGAAATCGCGGTCGCTCCGCGGGGCAGTCCGTCCAGCCGCGCCACGATGTCGCGGGCAAGCTGGGTATCATCAAGGCCGAAATGGTTGCGGATTGCCGCTACGTCGTTCTGCGGGTCCTGAAGCATGACATGGACCCAGTGCGCCAGTTCCACATAGGGATTGCCGCGCATCTTGCAAAATGACGTCGCCGTTTCGATCGACTTCAGCCCGGTTGGATTAAGCCTGCCGAAAAGCGAAGTCCTGCTGATCTTGCTCATATCATAGATCCCCTCTGTTTCGTTCGGCTGCCAGCCGCACCGGCGCTGCGACGATAGCGCCCCTTGCCCAGTCTCACATCGCGCCGCACCTTGCCCGGCGAGCCATCACCAAGCCAGCTCGTCCAGCCAAGCTGCGCCGAGCCGTCCGCACGCGCTGCCCTAATGTGCCTGCCGTCCAGTTCGATGGCAATTTCCCAATTGAGATGGCTTGGTGCGAAAGCGTCGAGGGCCTCGCTGGCAGCGGGAAACCGGCTGCCAGTGGGCATGAGGCTGCGGTAATCGTGGAGCGAGTTTGCGCGGATGACGACCTGAAACGATTCCGATGCCAGGCGAATGCGGCCGCCCACGAACATGTCCTTTCCCAGTTCGCAGAAGCTGCGTCCGAGCCGCGACTGATCGGCTTGCTCGATAGGATACCAGTCGGGCAGGAACTCGTTGATCTTCACGTCCTGCTCCAGCAGGTGCGACAGAGCATCCTCGATTGCCACCGCGCTGCGCGGCGAGGCGAGCAGACCCGCATATTGCAACCGGGCCGCGGCTGGCAGAGAACCATTCTGCCTTGCCCCATCCATCGCGCCGGAAAGCAGCGCAATATACCAGGCGAACACATCGTCGCCCGGCCGGTCTGCGGAGGCAACGGGCTGGCTGTCCGCCCAGGCCCTGTAAAAGAGCTGAAGCATCCGGTTTGCCAGCATGTCGAGCCAGCGGCCAAACGGCCGGGCCTTGGCATAGCGACGTTCGTAAATGGCGAACTCGGTAAGGTGGCTCGGCATCGGCCCCATCGGGCCAAGCAATCCCAGCCAGTGGCCCTGAATGTCGGGGCGACGACGATTGAATTCGATATTCTCGATGGTCGGGGCGGGAAACGCGTTTGACGGAATCTGCGACAAGGAAAGGATGTCACGCGAAGGACCATTGGCCGTGCCCACGCGCGGCAGATGCGACGCACGCGCCTCAGTGGAGCGGACGACAGGAAACAGACCGAAGCGGCGTACCTCCTCGCTAACCTGCTCCAGATACCTCAGATGCTCTTGCGGCGGCCGATCCTCGGAGGCCATGACGCGAATTTTCCTTCCGTCTGACTTTCAAAATGACATTCCGTGAAAGAATTTATGCTCGCAAATTCGGCAAGAAACCGCTCCAGCACCGAAGCGAACAGGAACATGCGCGACAGATCGAAAGCGGCATCGTCCAGCTTGATCCTGATGCGATGGCCGCGCGCAATGGACATGGCACGCGCCCCGGGCACACGCCGCGTTATGGGTTCGGCCCGCACTTCGAGGAGACTGTCGATGTGGCGCTGCGAAGCGGCATCGTCGCGGCGCCCGTACAGCGCGAGATGATCGCGCAGGATTGACGGATCGCCGTCTATCTCGTCAGCAAGCGACAGGTAGTTCGGAGTGAGATGCCCGATGATGCGCCAGGCCGCGTCACCCTGGATACGTTCGCCGAACGGACTCTCGCGGTTCTGGCGCTGGTTGAGAGTCCCGATTCCCATCGGCGGTCGCGGCGCGGTGGGCGAGCGCAGGATATTCACCTTGCGAGCAGGCACGCCGACGACCTTGAAGTGGCTCGTGCCGCTGAAGCGCAGCAGAGCGGGAAGCTCGCGGTTGGTAACCCAGGCCTTGATCGCCAGTTCGGCGATGTCGTCCAGCAATTCGGGCCGGTTCGGCGCAGTCAGCATGATCCAGCATTCCGTGCCAACATAGTCCCTGCGGTTGCGAAGGCGCTGTTCGCGCGTCGACAGGCGGCGCTGGCGAAGTCTCGTTGTATAGAACAGGGAATCGCGTTGATCGAAGAGCTGACCGCCGATTTCATAGAGCGGCATCACCCGTCGCTGCAGGGTATTCTGCCTCGTGTATGCCCCGATATCGGTAATCCGGAACACTTCGAAGTCGAGCGGCTTGGCCCGATCGGGGACGACATGGAATTCGTGTTCGTGCGCGCTGTAGACAACGCGGCCGAGCTGCTTCTCGAACAGGTTGATCGCCGGTGTCGCGAACAGCTTGAAATTGGACGGCTCGAGCGCATTCACGAGAATACTCGTGGTTCGGGACAGCAGGATGACGATATCGAGCTTGTTGCCGCCGATCGACATGGCCGGTTTCAGGCCAGTGAGCCCGGCAAACAGAAACCTTTCCGGACAGGCAAAGTATTCCGAGAGAATGCGATACCCGCGAAAGCTGCGCCGCTCGACCGGCAACAGGGCTTCCTCGTCGTTGAAACCGACCTGTTCGACCTGCCCCACCTTTTTCCAGCCTGCCGCTCCGCTACCCGAATCGGGCGACCCCGCGATCACGGCGATCTGGTCGCCGATCAACTGGCGATAGAGCTCTCCCGGCAGCATTTCGGAGCCATCAAGATAGATTGGCAAGCTGTCGAGCGGCAGATCCGAGAAATCGACGCCGCCCGTCGTCTCGATCCGCAATCTCAGTGCCGCCTCGGCCCTGACGCCTGCAATCTGCGCAAAGCTCGCCGCCGCAGCGCGGCTTGACAGGTATTCGCACTGGGTGACCTTGATCGGCCACAAGACGACATCGTGGCCCGATCTGAAGCGAACCGGCGTCGTTTCCCCCTCGATTGCCTCGGCCACGAGTTCGGTGCCGCGGCCCACGACGAACCCTTCGTTCAGTGCCGGATCGCCTTCGATCGGCTCGAACCCGGCAATGCAGATCGACGGGATCGGCGCCAGATAGTGCGGCTGAATCGCTTGCAGGAGGTGGTGCGTGAACTCGGGAAACTGGTCTTCCATCTTGAGCTGCACACGCGCGCCGAGATAGGCCACGCCTTCCAGCAGACGTTCGACGTGCGGATCGGGTTCCTGAGGGGATTTGAGGCCGAGATAGCCGGCAGCGCTTTCGTGCTCCTTGCCGAATTCGCTCGCCGATTCGCGCAGATGCGCCAGTTCGCGTTCGTAAAGGCGCAGGAGGCGGGGATTGACCATTGCCTACTCGCGCACGTCCACGGATGCGATCTCCGCATCCACATCGGTCTTGAACTTCACCGGCATGGCTCGCACGGCAGAGCCAATGTCGCCGGAGATCACATAGGTGACCGAGTTGATCTTTTCGATTTCGTCGAGGGGTTCAACGCGCAGGCCCGCCTCCTCGAAACGAGGTTCGAAGGTCAGTATCGCCTTGCGAATTTCGCGGGCGCGGCGTCGGATGACGGTGCGGCTGGCGGCCTGTCCCGCCAGATCGGGCACCCCGAAGTTGAGCACCGATGTGGCGACATTGGGATAGTCTTCGAGGTCCACGCTCGCGCCCAGGTTGGTGGTATTCAGCAACCACGCCAGATCGCGGCGCAAGGTCTGGCGCATGGCCTTTTCATTGAACCTGTTGAGGTCGGGAATGGCGTAGTTGCGGAACTGCTCTCGCGCGATCCGTTCTTCCTTGTCATCCGACTGGTCCGTAAGTCCGGCAATCGTCAAGCCACCGACCAGCTTGTCGAACAGGGTCGGTGTCAGCGTTTCCTGAACCATTCTTAGACCGGATCGAACGCCAATTCGCGAACCGACAGCAATCCCACCTCGTCATCGTTCGATAGCACCCAGAGCCGCTGCCCCTGCCCCGACTGGCCCCAATCGCAATCGACCCAGTCCGTTGCCCTGGCAAGGCGCAGCCCGCCATCGTTCGCGTTTTCGGTTCCGGGATAGCGGGTCGGAATGAAACCGGCGACCGACTGGCCCGATCGCATCGCGATCTGGACCGGGTACCAGACGAGGTCGCGCAGGTCACGCGGCCCTTCGCTGACGATGCTTTCCACCTGATCGAAGGGAACGAGGCCGTACTGGCCATTGATGATCGCCTCGAAGCTCGGCCCGAAGCGGCTGTCGGCGTCGGCGATCCAGTCAAACGGCTTGCCGTCGATCGTGCCGGCGCAATCGGGTGCCGCATCGAATGCGTCCTCGCGGCAGGCTTCGCCCTGCGCGGTCCGCCCTGCGGCGAAATGGCCGATCGCCTCGGCCAGCTTGACCGCCCAGTCGGAATGAACCGCCAGCGGCATGTCCGCCTTGCCGGAAAACACCATCTCGCGCTGATCCTCGGCCGCCAGCGCCCGCGAATAGGCGACAGCCAGCATCTGCGCCTCGGGCGAGAGCTGGGCAAGCATTCCGAGCTGCTTCGCGGCCTTCTCCCGCTCACCGACAAGAGCCAGCAACTGGAAGAGGAACATCCGCGCCGGCTGATCGGCAGGCTTCTGGCGGACGACCTCGACGAGCGCCGCACGGGCTCCGTCGATGTCGCCTGCACTGAGGAGCTGGTGAGCCTCTTCTTCCATGGTCTCGTCGAACGGTCCGATCAGGCCGTCGCGACGTTCCTGCGAATGTCGTAGACACCCGAAACGACAGCCTTTTCGTTGCTCTCTTCGTCGAGAACCTTGTAATCGAAGCTCATCTTCGCGCAGTTGAACGAGACGCTTTCCATGATGTGCTGGTCTTTGTCTGCACCCGAGCTGCTGAAGCTGGAGACCATGACGTCTTCCAGCGTGATCTTGTAATAGCCGATCGGGTCGGCATCGGGACGCGCCGGCGGCTTCTGGTCGATAAGCGTCACCTTACCTATATACCGTCCCTGTGCGCAGGCATTGAACAGGACCGCCGACGCGTTGTCGGCCCGCTTCATGATCGTCAGATCGGAAACGTCGGCACGGCCCGCACCGCCACCGCCGGCACCGCCTTCATGGAAATCGCCGCTCTGCGTGATGGCGAAACTGTAGCTCAGGATGTCGATCCAGCCTTCGCGGCCAACCTTCTGGCTCTCGCCTTCGATTCCCTCGACTTCAATGAAAATATCTACCGCCATTTGACTTCTCCTTTGAACGTCCGGATCATCTCGCCCCGTCGAGGTGGCACCTGCCTGTCACCTGTTCTGGCAGGCTATTGCGTCAGTTTGTGGCATTCTTGGGCAGGCGCGAAACCATGCTCAGCGCCACGTCCATCCCTTCGAGCTGGTAGTGTGGCATGAACATGAACTTGCCCTTGTAATACCCCGGATTTTCCTCGTCCGGGATGACCTCGACATGTGCAGCTTTGAGCGGCAGGCGGGCCTTGGTGGCTTCGCTCGACGATTCGGGCGCGCCATCGACGAACTGCCCGACCCACGAACGCAACTGGCTCTGCAATTGCGGCGCCTCGCGGCTGCTGCCAACCCAGTCGCGCACCATGCACTTGAGGTAGTGGGCGAAGCGGCAGCTCGCGAAAATATAGGGCAGCCGTGCCGAGAGGTTAGCATTGGAAGTCGCCGCCGCGTCTTCGTATTTCTTCGGACGGTGGAGCGTCTGCGCGCCGATGAAGGTCGCCTGATCGGTGTTCTTGCGATGGATCAGCGGCAGCATGCCCACGCCCGAAAGCTCGGCCTCGCGCCGGTCCGAAATGGCGATCTCGGTCGGACACTTCATGTCGATGCCGCCATCGTCGGTCGGGAAGGATGAAGTTGGCAGGTCTTCCATCGTGCCGCCCGATTCCACACCGCGGATACGCGTACACCAGCCATAGGTGTTGAACGCATCGGTGATGCGTGTGGCCATACCATAGGCGGCATTGAGCCAGAGGTGATTGTCGTGGTCGCCGCCGGTCTCTTCTTCGAAGTCGAACTCCTCGACCGGTTCGGTCTTGGCACCATAGATGCGGCGGCCAAGGAAACGCGGCATGGTCAGCGCCATGTACCGGGAATCGTCGGTATCGCGGAACGAGCGCCAGGCCATGTATTCCTGCGCTTCGAATATCTTGGCCAGATCACGCGGATTGGAAAGTTCGGTCCAGCTTTCCATGCCAAACAGCGAGGAACTCGCTGCACCGATGAAAGGCGCGTGCGCCGCAGCGCCGATCTTCGAAAGCCCCTTGAGCACTTCGAGGTCCGGGCCGCTGTGATCGAAGCTGTAATCGCAAACGAATGCGCCGTAGGGCTGCCCGCCGAGCTGGCCGAATTCCGATTCGTAGACCTTCTTAAACAGCGGGCTCTGGTCCCACGCGGCGTCGCGGAACTGGCGGAACATCCGGCGGCACTCTTCCTTGCCGATGTTCATCACCCGGATCTTCATGTCCTTGCCGGTCGACGTATTCATGACGAGATAGTGCAGCCCGCGCCACGCCGATTCCAGCTGCTGAAACTCCGGATTGTGCAGGATCAGGTTCATCTGCTCGCTGAGCTTCTTGTCGATGGCGGTCCGCATGGCATCGAGCGTGGCATAGACGTCATCGCCGACGACCGACGAATCACTCAGGGCCTGCTGCGCCATGGTCTGCACAGCCTGCTGGATGCGATTGCTGCGCTCATCGGTGCTGGGCTTGAATTCCTTCTGGATCAGCGCCGCAAAATCGTCGAGTTCGATTGCCTCGCCGACTTCGGCGGCTTGCGCCTCTTTTCCTGCCTTACCGTCCGCCATGGGAAATTCGCCTCCAGCAATGTGTCAATGTATCGTTGATGCCCCGATCGCAATCCGGTCAGCTACCGGATTCGTCCTCGCCGGCAGCATTGTCGTCTGCCTGTTCACTCGCCTGCCGCGCGGCCGTCAGCGACTTGAGCAGACTCGGATCCTTGAGAACCTTGTCGAGCAGGTCCTGCGCGCCCGCCTTGCCGTCCACGAAAGTCAGCAAGTCATTCAGTTCCTGCCGCGCTTCGAGCAGCTTGGCCATCGCCGGAACCTTCTTGGCGATTTGCCCCGGATCGAAATCGTTCATGTTCTTGAAGGTCAGATCAATGCCGAGCTTGCCTTCGCCGGACAGGGCATTGTCAGTCATGAAGGCTGCGCGCGGCGCGATCTTCTCCATCCGCTGATCGAAATTGTCCATGTCGAACTCGAGAAAATCGCGTTCTGACAGACCCTTCTTCTCAACTTCGCTCTTGCCCGAAAGATCGGACAAGACGCCCATGACGAAAGGAAGCTCGACCTTCTGGCGCGAACCGTAAGTTTCTACTTCATATTCGATGTGAACGCGCGGTGCGCGGTTTTCACGAATGAAACGTTGTCCACTCTTGGCCATGGAAACCCCCTGGGATTGCGTGATGACTTCCGGCTTCGGGGCCAAGCTTGCAGACCCGTCGCCGTGACCGTCTAAGCGTTGTGCGATATTACGTTCTATCGAGCGTTATACAATAACTATCTTGATCCATCATGGCATCTTGCTGACCATTTCACCAGTCCGAACCGGACGAACTGCTTGCGGGCGGCTGGCTCTCTGCGACGGGCGGCGGCGCTGCCACCGGAGCGGCAGCGGCGGGTGACTTGCCTTCCGATCCCAGCACGCGCTTGGCATCGTTGAGACCACCCGGCACGATATCCTCCAGAAGCTGCATGAAGTCGAGATAGACCCAATTGCGGACGCGTTTGAGCGCGACCGGTATCGGGCTGCCGGGTTCATGCACGCGATAGTATTCGACCACGAGGTCAAGCGCACGCGCAACATCTTCCCGGCTCGTGACGCTGCCCGAGAAGGGCGTGGCCCTGGCGCTCCCGCTCCCGCCTGTCGCTGGCTCGCCGACTTCGCCCGTTGCGCCTTCGTCCGTCTGGGCAGGAACATTCTCGATTCCCGAGAAATGGACGATTGCCTTTCTGAGGCCAGCCAGCGCGAGGTAGAGATTCTCGAAATTGGTTCCTGTCTCTCCGCCTTCGGCATGCTCGACCAGAATTGCATCGACCCTCTCGATCGAGCTGCGAAGCCGGTCGAGCTGCGCAACGAGGTCGGTGAAATGGTCCGGACCGAGATCTTCGACGGCAGCGCGAAACGCGCCGATGTTCTGCGCGCCATCCCGGTTCTCGAAGAAGCCTTCGATGTCCTCGGCGGAAAAGGACCCGAGGCGTTGATGAACCACAATTCCCATGCGCCTGAACGGGATCAGGAATTCCCTGTGGCCGACAAGCGAATCGCACGGCGCCTTGCGGCCCTGAAATCCGTATTCCTCGACGGTCGGATGGAGGTCGGGCCAGAGCTCTTCCAGCAGGCCGACAAGCAGTTCGGCACCTGCATTGACCTTGTCGAGATCCCCCTGCCGTGCGCTCGCGCGCATGAGATAGACCGGCAACCAGGCATCGCGCGTTTCCGCAGCCTGTGCTTCGATCAGCTTGACGATCTCCCGCCAGTTGACCGGGTCCGCGTTTTCAACCGTTTCCAGATCGAAGGCCTGCTCGATCATGGCGCGTTCGCCGCTGTAGGAGAGGTCTTCTCCTGCAGGAAGTTCCTCCGAAACAGGCCTAGAGAGTGCTGCTATGTCCAAGTGAGCTCCCCAACTCGTTCGGCGCCGCCCGGCAGATGGTCAGTCCGCACCGCGACGCGATTGCATCATGACGTGATGAGAGCGCGTGGCAAGGACAAATCCCATATCTTGTCCCATAATGGAGCAGGCATTGGGGCCGGCAAGGCGCAACCGGCACCATGCGCGTCAATATGCGCTGCGCACATGCACGAGATTGGAGGCTGGCCGCTGAAGCCGATCTATTGCGCCGCGCGGTGCGTCAGTAATCGATCGGGATTGCGCTGAATCCAAGAATATGGTTTGCTGATCGCAACGGGACGGACAATGTCAATCGACGATGGATGCGCAGATGATCCGGTCTCCCGCAGGCCAGAGCCTTTCGCGACGAACGCAAGGACCGCAGCATGCCCGACGCCTTTAGCCGCCAATCCCAGATGCAGATCGACCTTGGGGGTGAACAGGTCGAGCTTGTCAGGATCAGGGCGAGCGAGGAGCTTGGCAAGCCGTTCGAAATCTCGCTACGCGTCGTCGCCACCCTTGGCGAAGTCGATCTGCTTCCGCATCTTGGCAAGCCCGTGGGTTTGACCTGCCTGGAAGATGGCGAATTGCAGCGGTATTTTCACGGCATCCTCGTTGCCGGCCGGTTCGTGGAAGAAACCAACTCCGGCCACAATTACGATCTTACCCTCATGCCCTGGACGGAGCTGATCGACCAGAACGTCGATTACGCGATCCATCAGGACCTTTCCGCTGTCGACATAATTCGCAAGACCTTGGACGACGCCGGCATGACGGATTACGATCTCGGCGGGATCACGAAGTCATACGATCCCCGCGTCTATTGCGTTCAATACCGCGAAAGCGATTTCGCTTTCGTTTCGCGGCTCATGCAGGAAGAGGGCATTTATTACTATTTCGAGCACCACGAAAACAGGCATGTCATGAAACTGTGCGATGCACAGTCGGTGCATCCGGCGTCGAACCCGGCGCGACTGGAGTACAGCAGTTCATCCGTATCGGTTTTCCTGACAAGTTCCGATCCGCGTCAGGGCGACGACTCCAGCGGCAAATTCATCCACAACTGGTACGATCGTGTCGCGACCAACCTGCGCGGCAAGCTCACGGTGCGCGATTATGATTTCGAGAAGGCGGACAGGCCGGTCGAAGCCGAGTCGTACGGTGACGGTGAACACAGTCACGACGAAAAGGAAGTCTACGTCTATCCGGGCAACCTGGTCGAAGAAGCCCGCGCCAGCCATCTGGGCGAAGTCGCGCTGGAATCGCAGCGGGCTGGCAGGCAGATATTCACCGGCGAGACACAGGCGACCGGCATTGCCGTGGGCACGCATCTCACCGTTTTCGAACATCCGCACGAGCGCAAGAACGGCGAATTTCTCATCACCAAGACCTATCACAACATCGTGAATGAGACCTATCGTTCGGGTGACAACCTCACGGGCGAGCAGTTCAGTACCAAGGTCGAAGCCATTCCCGTGTCTCGCCCCTTCAGGCCACAGCGTACGGTGCCGAGGCCAGTGACTCACGGACTTGAATCCGCGATTGTGACAGGCCCGGAAGGCGAGGAGATCTACACCGACGAATGGGGGCGCGTAAAAGTGCGGTTTCACTGGGACCGTTCGGGTTCGTCCGGCGACAAGTCGACCTGCTGGATCCGCGTTTCACAAACCGGCGGGCTTGGCAATCTGATCCTGCCGCGCGTCACGCACGAAGTGCTGGTCGATTTCCTGAATGGCGATCCGGACAGGCCGATCGTTGTGGGCCGGGTTTTCAACAGTCGCCACAAACCCATCTACAAGCTCCCGGAACACAAGACGCGGGCATTGTGGCGAACCAAGCGTTACGGCAAGACCGGGCAATATCCCGAAACCCAGGACCTCGACACGGGCAAGCCGGGCGTCAACGAGCTTCGCTTCGAGGACAAGGGCGGCAGTGAGGAAGTATTCCTCCACGCCGAGCGCGACATGAACACGCGCATCCGCCACGAAGAAACGCACCATGTCGGTCGCAACCAGCAGGTGATGGTAGGAAACGACCGGGAAGTGATCGTGGGCCATAACGAAACGATCACCATCGGCAACGATCAGTCACGGCAGATCGCGCACAACCAGACCCTCGATGTCGGTGACCAGCAGCGTGAGACGATCGGATCGCATCGCTCCGTTTCCGTGGGCCGCACTGACACGCTCAGCGTTGGCCAGACCATTGAAATAACAGCGGGAACGAGCATCAAGCTGGAAGCCGGCATGTCGATCGAGTTCAAGGTCGGCGCGACCACGATCTCGATGGATAATATGGGGATCAATTTCAAAGGACCGATGCTGAGCCTCAAGGCCGACGCGACCGTCACGGTCCAGTCACTCAAGACCGACATTACGGGAAGCGCGATGCTTACCGAAACCGGCGGCATCGTGATGATAAACTGAGCCGATGGCACTGACACCGATTCCAAGGCACTGGTCGGCGGTCCAATGGACGGAGAGCCGCCAGATATTCGAATTTCTCGACTGGGGCGACCGGGTCACGGATGCACTCCCGCAATCCGTGACAGAAGGTTACGACCATCTTCGGACAAACGGCGAACCACATGACGCGATTTATTACCTCGCATCGGCCCTGCCGCGCATGGATGCCGTCAGCTGGGCATCGCAATTCCTTGATGAACTGTCGCGGGTCGATGCGCTTGCCATACGCGATCAGCAGGCGCTCGATTCGGTCCAGCGCTGGATCGGTGACCCGATCGAGGATTATCGCCGGGCTGCATTCAATGCCGCCGAGAATGCCAGTTCCGACAGCCCCGAGCGGCTCCTGGCGCTTGCCGCGTTCTTTTCGGGCGGCAACATTTCGAGCCCCGATCTTGAGCCGGTCGAGCCGCCGCCCAATGCGGCGGGCAAACTCGCAGCCACGGCAATTCTCGGCGGTATATTCCGCAACGGTCCGGATCCTGCACGCATCGAACGCGCGTTGCAGATGGGCGAGGAACGCGCATGCTAGCGCGACTGCGAACGAGCCTGTGACATGACCCTGACGCTCAAAATCCAGGGTTTCGACAGACTCGCCAACGGCCTGCCCAGCGAATTTGTGCTGACTAGACGCGGTGCGAACATCGGGCGGGCACCTACCAGCGACTGGTGCTTGCCCGATCCCGACAAGCATATCTCCTCGACCCATTGCGTGATCCGCTATGCCGAAGGATTCTACTGGCTCGAAGATTGCAGCACGAACGGCACCTATCTCAATGGCTCGACGGTCAGAATGGATCAGCCGAGACGCATCGAGAATGGCGACCGGCTGCTGATCGGTGGATACGAACTTCATGCCTTGCTCAGCGGAGAAGCGTCCGCGGCATTCAGGAACGAGCAGCAGGAAATTTCGTCGCGGGAAGAAGAACAGCGTTGGCAAGGATGGGCCAGCGCGGTCGGAGACTTCGGCACCACCCCGGGCGCTCCCCAGCCCCCGCCTCCCGATCCCGGGCCACAGGCCAATGTGGTCAGCACGTTCGGCGAAAACTGGACACCGTCCCAGCGTGCTCCCGACGGCGGCAAGTATTCCGTCTGGTCAGGCGAGGAAGCGGACCGGATGGCCGCTTCGGGTTGGTCTGGCGAGGCAGGCGCAGCGGGACCGAGCCGCCCAGGTGACGCCTGGGGCGAGCTGGCGCAGAACTACGTCGTCGACTGGGCGCGCGGCGGCTTCAACCAGCCCGATACGAGAAACCCGGACCCGCTCGGGCTGAACAAGGCAGACATGCGCGCCGATCCCCTGAGCATTCCGCTCGGCCCCGATCCTGCCGAAACGCGCGGTTCCGCGCCCATGCCCGATCCCCTGTCCTTCGGCTCGCGCGATGCACCGGCATCATCTGCTCCACAACCGCAAACGGCAGAGCCGCCTCCTACTTCTGCCGCTGTCACTGCCCCCTCAACGGCAACCAGCGACTCCGCGGTTGTCGACGCGCTTTTGAGTGCCTTGCAGCTGGATGGGTCGGCCCTTGACCTGACCCCCGACGATCTGGCGCAGCGTGTCGGCATGGTCATGCACAAGATGGTCGGCGGCCTCACCATGATGGTTGAGGCCCGCGCCCGGGCAAAGGCACAGCTTGGCGCCGAGGCGACGAGCTTTGCGCATGACGGCAACAACCCGCTTAAGTTCGCAAGGGATGTCGAGGACGCAATCGTGCTGCTGCTCAAGGATCCCGATCACGGCTACATGGACGGGCTGCGCGCGGTGGAAGATGCTTTCTTCGATCTGCAGGCACATCAGATGGCGACGCTGAAGGCCATGCAGGGTGCACTGAAGGCGACGCTGGATCGCTTTTCGCCCGAAGCTATCCGGCAGCGGGCCACGAGCAAGGGAATACTCGGCAAGTTACCAGGCACGCGCGAAGCAGCTTTGTGGAAGGCCTACGAGCGCGAATTTTCCGGCGTGGCGCAGGGATCGGACGAGGCCTTCATGGACGTCTTCGCCAAGGAATTCCGCAAGGCCTACATGGATAATACCCGCTGATCCATTGCCGGACACTTTTTCCGGCAATGGGCAATTGCCTCACCGCACGGACCTGAACCACACCATTTCGGTGTGCCAGTCGTTGCGGCCGGCCGCAGTCATGAATTCGGATTGCCAGGACGTGCCACGCCCGCCAACCGGCGGAGCGATCAGCTTGTCTGGAAACGGGCCCTTGCCGGTGACGAGCAGCATTCCGGACCAGCCTTCATGGTCGAGATCGATTGTCATCCGGTACTTTTCGGGGCCAGTCAGTTCGATCAGCGCGAGCTTTTCTCGATAGATGCGCTCGAACTCTGCTTTACTGTTCACGAGAACAGTGAACAGGCCGGAATTGTCCAGCCCTACCAGGGCAAAGTCCTTGTCCCCGATATCGGTGTCCAGTTTCAGGATGGCGTTTGCCGCCATTTTTCCGGCATAGACCGAACCCTGAGGCTGCATTCGCATTTCGAACTGGCGTTGAGCGACAGTCAGGTGCTCGCCGAACGGATCGCGGATCTGGCGATAGGTATCGAGTGCCGAACAGCCGCCTTGCGTGATAGGCGCGACTTCCTCGAAATCGAGGTTGGCCGACTTGACCCCCGATGCCCCCAGACTGCGCGCGATGTCGGCCTGCGCCGCTGCGGGGTTACCCGCGACACCGGTGAAGCGGATGGTCAGATCGCCCTTCTGCTGCGCCACATCGACGATCGAGAGCCAGGTGCAGGAAACCGAGGGCAGCGCAGTATTGACGACACGGCGCGCCTGATCGACGACGGGGAGGCCTTCAGGTTGCTTCACGACCGTGGCTTGTTGCCCTGCGGCGGCAGGCGTCTCATCATAGCCCGCGAACCACCAGTACGAAGCCCCCGCCATGAGGAGCGCGAGGCCGATGGCGACGCCAATCGCCACCTTGCGTGAGCCGGAACCGACGCCGCCCGAACCCTCGCTCGTAAAGCTGTCCACCTGCTCGTCGCCATCTGCCGGTGCGAAGCCATCCTGTTCTGCGGCGCGGATCGCGTCGAGCAATTGTGCCATCGACTGCGGGCGCGCGCGCGGATCGGGCTGCAGCATCCAGGCAAGCAGGCTTTGCAGCCTGGGCTCTATCCCTTCCAGGTCCGCGCCAGCGCGTCGTTTGTCGACCGCTTCCACTAGCGTGGCACCCATGCTTGCACTGCGCCCGCGCGCCACCGCCAGAAGGCACAGGCCCAGACTGTACACGTCAGTCCAGGGGCCGACCAAACGCTCGAAATCGCCAAGCTGTTCGGGCGCGACATAGCCCAGCTTGCCAGCGAACCCATCGCCGACAATCGTCTGCGATCCCGGATCGAGGTCCTTGGCTATGCCGAAATCGATGATCTTGGCCCGCTGCAACTTGCCATCGGGCAACAGGATGTTGTCCGGCGAAAGGTCGCGGTGGATGACGCCTCGCGCATGGGCGACCCTGAGGCCGGAAGCGAGGCGCGTCGCGAAAGCGAGGATTTCGTCGGTCGAGGCATCAAGCCTATGCAACTCGTCTGCGAGGCTGACGCCATCGATGTAATCCGTGACGATATAAAGAACGCCCAGTTCGGGTTCCTGAGCCAGCACGCGATAGGAGACCAGCGATTCATGGCTGAGGTCGGTGAGCGTCCGGGCTTCCTTGCGGAACATGCCGACGACATCGGGATCGGCAGCAAGCGCGGGCAGGATGACCTTGATGGCCACTCGCTCATCCATGTTGACGTTCAGCCCTTCGAAGACTTCGCCCATCCCGCCGCGTGCGATGAGCCGCTTGACCTCATAGATGTGATTGAGAACTTGACCGGGACGTATCGACTGATACGACGCGGTTTCGGGAGCATGGCCGGGCGGCACGCTGCCCGCCAGTTCTGTTTTCGGTACATCGCCCGATCCTGCGAACTGGGTCCGGTCAGCCTCGCCCGCCGGTTCTTGCGTGGCAGGCTCGTCGGCCAACGAGGGCGCAAATACCGTCCTGTCCGGCACGTCCGGCTCACGGGGTTCTTCCGCGTCAGCACCGTTGTCATCTCCGATGTTGTGGTTTTCGATGCCCGGTGCGAAGACCGTGCGATCGGGAGGCACCGGAGTTTCCGCTTCCTTAGCGCCGTCCGCGTCTGGCTCGACTGCCGGTGCCTCGGAGGGCTGAAAGACCGTCCGTTCCCCCTCCTCCGCAGGAGGTTCGGCACCTGCCCCAGCGTCACTCGCGTCACCTGCGTTCTGAGGCGCATCTTGTGATACTTCCTCTTCGGCAGATGGCGTGACTGACGGATCTTCACCGATGTCCTGATCCTCGTCATCACCGGCAGGCGGCTTGTCATTCATAAATTCGCACCACCAGTGCCGGCACTCGCCGGTATCTCGGTACATTCACGAATGCCGATGGCGACAATCGACACATTGTCGGGCGCGCCGCGCGCAAGCACCATGTCGAGCATCCTGTCAGTAGACTGGTCCGGGCCTAGCGTGCGCAGGACTTCGCCGATTTCCGTGTCAGTCAGCACTCCGGACAGGCCATCGCTGCACAGCAGAAAAACATCGCCCGGCTCGGTCTGGTCGACGACGATATCGACCTCTACCGCGTCCTGGACACCGATAGCGCGTGAAAGCATATGTCGCATCCTGTGCGTCTTGGCCTCTTCTGGTTCGAGTAATCCGCGATCAATCAGCTCCTGAACCTGCGAATGATCGCTGGTGAGCTGGATGAGCTGCCCGTCTCGCAGAAGATAGCCACGGCTGTCTCCCACCCACGAGACGGAGAAGCGGTTGCCGGCTACATGCAGCACGACGATCGTGCTTCCCATCTGAACGCCGCGCCGCTGTGCCTCAGCATAGATTGTCTGGTTTGCAGCGTGAATTTGATCGGCGATCCTCAGACAAGCGGAATCGAAATCCCCGGGCAACGGAAATTCGGACAGGCAACGCGCGATTTGGGACGAAGCCCAGTCACCGTTGGCGTGACCGCCCATGCCGTCTGCCACGGCCCAAAGCCCCGCATCGGGACGCTCGCACAGCGCGTCCTCATTGTTCTCCCGAACCTGGCCGCGATGGGTCACGGTTGATGCTTCGAGTTTAAGTCGCATGATCTGCCCCGACTTGCGACAAGGCGAGCATCTCGCTCAGCAGGTTTGCCGGACGGGCCAGCGGCAGGCTCGCCACGACCTCGCCGTCGGCATCGATGGCCCACCAGCATCCAGAATCGATGGCTTGAGGCGGCGTAACGTTCGGCGCGTCTGCAACGGCCAACTGCGCAAGCGAGGCCATCAGCTCATCGACTGTTTCGGCTGAGGAAATGGCGCGGTACAAGGCTTCCTGTGCCTGAACCGCCAGCGCAGCAAGATTTTCGCCGCCGCCCGTCTCAACGCTTGCAAGAAGCGGAAATCTGCGTCCTGCCCTGTCGACGGAAGGACACAGCGCACCCGCCTCGAATCCGTCGGACAGAGGATGGACATATAGCCAGGGCGGTGCGCAATCGAACCGTTCACGCCAGTCATCCGAAAAACGCTCCTGCGCATCCTCGAACGAAGTAGTCAGCCATGCGTCGCAAGCCTCGCGCCGCGTCATGTCCATACCGCGCGCGACAAAATCGCCATGAGCCGGAAGCTTTCCAAAGATGGACCAGGTGCTCATAGGGCAATCGGGCATCGAAACGACCACAGGCCGCCACGGCTGAACGGATTGTTGCTACCCGGCAGGGTAATAGCGAATTTGGCCGTCTCACCCTTGCTGGCAAAAACTACGGTGATCGCGTTCGCCCCGCTGTTGGTCATCTCGCCCATGTCTATCAGGCGGAACAGGGCCCACGGCCCCTCGGTTTCGATCCGTGCCATTTCCTCGACTTTAGTTGTCGTGGCACCTTCGGTCACGGGAGGGAAAAACGAGACATGTGCTTCAGGCAGACTGCCGGAGCCGGACCACACGAGGTTGCGTCCGCGCGCTCCGGGTTCTTCGAACTTGTAGGTTGTGCCGCCTGCCGAAAACTCGACCTCGCCGATGCCGGGAGATTTCGAAACCAGCGCCACCTTGATCGGCACGCCGGTTATCATCAGGTCGCGGACCTGAACGGCCTTGGCAAAATCCTGAGGACTGGCGGGATCGAGCCCGGCGGTCAGCGGATCGTCGCGCACCCATCGCCAGACCGGACCGTCGCGGTCTATCAAGCGGTCGAGGCGCTGCGAGACAAAGCTGTCGATCACCCCTCCTGCGCCGAAAACTCGTTGCATGTCGGCAAGGGAGGCATCCTCGTCCGACGTTCCGTAAAAGGGTACTTGTCCTTGGCGACCTCCTGGCACGCCGGCATCACGGATTGGGCATAGGCGTCCGTGATCGCGCCTGTCGCGGCGCTCACACGGGCACTGCTGCCGCGCTGCGTCGCCTGTTTGACGAATTCCTGAAGTTGCGGGGGCGCGCCCGCCGCTGCCGCCTGCACCTCGGCCATGGCCGAAGCGGCGCTGGCCTGAGTCATGTCGACGCCGCCACCGCCGCCGATCGACCTGGCTGCAATGATCGCCTTGCCGGCCTGCTTGAGCGCGGCGACGAAATCATCGATTTCCGCCTTGCGCTTCCCGTTCCCGACATAGTCGTGGAGCGGGGCGAAATAGTTGGTGATTTCGCTGGCCGCGTCGAGACCGGCAGCGCGATTGTCGCTGAATTCGCGGGCATAACGACCCACTCCAGTACGACTGAGCTGTCTGCTGACCACCCGCGCTCCGACATCCTGGACGCCGCCCGTGAAAATCGTGTTCTTGCGCAGTTCGGAAAGCACCTTCTTGAGCGGCGACGGACTTTTGGTAATTGCGCCGAACGCCACGGCATCACTGAAATAGTTGCCGGGCTGAAGTGCCTTGACCGCGTTTTCCCAGGCCGCGATGTAGTCGCTGGCATAGAGATTGGCGATGCCGGGGCGCAGGTCGCCCATTTCAGACAGGATGCCCTCGTTCTTCGCGTCGTCACCGAACATCCACAAGTCGTTGGTCAGATCAGTACTGACAGTTGCAAGCCCGACCAGATAGCTCTTGTCATAGCCATCTCGCGTGAAAAATTGCGGGATCTGGATCGCCAGCACCTTGTCGGGCGAAGCGAAGGCCATGGCATCGCCTTTCGAAAGCACGTTGGCCATGCGCCAGGGCGCCTTGCCGGCATTGGCCCGCTGCCGCATGAGCGCATAGCCTCGCTCGGCTGCTGACAAGGTGAGGATACTGGCCCTCGAAGCCGCGACGAGCTGTCCATCCAGAGGCGCCTTGCGCTCGGCCCAGACGGTCGTGATGTTCTTGTCCTTCAGCAAGGCCTGCAGATGCGCGGTGAGTTGCTGACGTTCGCGCGAGCGATCGGAACCTGGGTAGACTTCGGTTGCCCAGTCGCGCGTAACCCATGCAACGACCTCGTCCTCGTCCATCTTCTTGCCGTAACCGCCCAGCATCAGATAGCTCTTGAGCGGTTCGTAGAGCGCAAGCGCGTCCTGACGATTTGCGCGCATGTAATCTTCGAGGCGCATCATCAGGCGCGGCAACATGACGCGGCGCAAGGCATCGCGGTAGGTTTCGGCGGCCTGATCGGCGAGGCCTTCCTGATAGAGTCCGAAGCGCATCGTCAGTGGCGGGCCGCCCTGAAGCTGACGCGCGTAGCCGTGCGGAAGATTGCGCAAGGCATTGAGCAGCGGCAGCGCGTCGGCAAGATCGGCATCGCTGGCCCGCACCTGCTGCATGTCGATGCCGCGTTCGCCCTTGATCCGTTCGGCCGCCGCGGCCTGTGCCACCAGGTCGTTCTGGAACGAACGGTTCTTCGCGAAACTTATGCCCCAGGCTATCAGCAGCAGCAGGCTGACCGCTCCGATCGTGCCGAAGATCGAGGCCAGCATGACACGCTGGCGCGCCTGTGCTCTGATATCGGTCGTGACGAGGCCAGCCTCGGGAATCATCACCTCACGCACCAGCCGGTTCAGGAAATAGGCGCGGCCCTGCCCCGGATTGACCTGCGTATTATCGACATCATAGACTTCAGCCATGCTCGACATGATCCGGTCGAGCGGCGTGCCTTCCTGGACGCCGCTCGTGAAGTAGAAGCCCCTGAGCTGGCCCGTCTGGCTTTCGGGCGCATCGAGAAACGCCCCTTCGGCAAAGCGCATCACCCGGGCGCGGATCGATTTCAACTGCGACGGGAAACCAAGGATCAGGCTGCGACGTGACTGGTCGGGTTCCTCCAGCAAACGCTTCGCCTGCCGGTCGGCGGCAGCCTGCGCCATCTCGTCAAAAGCGCGGGCGATCTGTTCGGCGGTATAGCGACCTGCCGAATGTTCGAATGTCGATCCGAGAACCGCGCGGCGACCCTCGACATCAAGGTCGGCATAGTATTCGGTAAGGCCGGCCAGCAGATCCGCCTTGGTTATCATCAGATAGACCGGCGGCGCGACCTCAAGCGTGCGCCGCAGTTCCGCAAGCCTGCGCCGCACGGCGGCGGCATGCCTGTCGATGGCAGCGCAGTCCGAGCCGACCAGCTCGTCCACCCCGATTGCCACGATCACGCCGTTGACCGGCTGGAGCGGGCGGTGCTTGCGCAACAGGGCAAGGAACTTCTGCCATCCCCTGCTGTCGACATCCTCGTCGGAATCCTGCGAGGTGTAGCGGCCCGCCGTATCGACCAGGACTGCCTCGTCAGCGAACCAGAAATCAAGGTTCCGGGTGCCCCCGACGCCCCTTGCAGTTTGCTCTGCGAAGGGAAAGCGCAGCCCGGAATTCAGGAGTGCCGTGGTCTTGCCTGCCCCCGGCGGACCGATAATCATGTACCACGGCCGCGTATAGAGATAGTTCCGGCGCTGCCCGGTCGCTTCGCGCAGCGAAGCCAGCGCCTTTGTCATCCGCTCGCCCAGCGCGCGCTCTTCCTCGTCGGCCGCGGTTGGCGGGTTGAGTTCCTCTTCGAGCGCGCGAGCCGCCTTGCGCGCTTTCCAGACGCGCAGGAACACGAAGATCAGCCAGATGAAGATCACCGCGCCGGACAGGCTGAGGCGTATCCACATCGGCTTCATCGATGCGAACAGCAGTGGCAGGCCAACCGACAGAATCAGGCACGCAATCACTACCAGCGTGATCGTTACAACCCACCAGTTCCTGAAGACGCGGTAGAAGAAGCGCCTGATCATTCCACCCCCCTGTTGGAGCGGCGCGGAACCACGACCTCGACCCGGCGATTGAGCGACTTGCCGTCTTCGGAATCGTTGCTCGCGACCGGGCGCGTTTCGCCATAGCCCTTCGCCTCGATGCGATCCGCGTCCGTGATCTCGTCACGCAGGATGGCAACGACGGTTTCGGCGCGCGCCTCCGACAAGGCCATGTTATCCGGGAAGGCGAGATTTCCGGATATCTTGTCGCTGTCGGAATGGCCCTCGACCGTGACGAAGCCGCTCTTGTCGGCCTCGATGGCCTTGCCGATCCTGCGGAACAGCGCCTCGCGACCCGGTTCGAGCTGATCGGAACCGGACTGGAACAGCTGGCCGACCGTCGTGCGCACACGCACCGTCTGTGCGTCTTCCTCGACCTTCACGAGACCCTGCTCGATCTCCGGTGCGAGGAACTTGCGCAGTCCCTCGGCCTGAACGCTGGCGCCTTCATCGGGCAGTTCGGCAACCTCGCGCGACATCGAAAGCGGATCAGCGCCATTGATCCCCGCGAGCCGGTCCCAGGGCGATTCTCCTGCGAACAGGAGGATCAGGCGAAGGATGATATAGATGAGAAGCAACAGCCCTGCCGCGCCCGCGATTGCCAGCAACACATAGTTCCAGAAATTGATACGCGAAGCAGGCGCCTTTTCGCCCCGCCAGCGCGGCGACAGCTCCACCATCGACAGCGAGCGCACATGTTCCAGCGCGCCGTTCAGCCTCGTCATGATCTCCTGCAGCCGCTGGCGGCCGTCGGGCATTTGCCGGAACCTGCCTTCGAAGCCGGCGGCAATGCAGGCGTGGAACAGCTCGATCAGATCGTAATTCTCGCGCGGGCTGCGCAACAGGTCATCGACAAGCTGCCAGAACCGGTCACCACCGATGTTCTCGCGGAAAAACTGCACGACCATCGAGCGCCTTGCCCATTCGCCGCCATCGGTTCCCGAATAGGCAAGGTTCTGCGCAATATCGTCGATCGTGGCGCATACGGCATATTTGGCGCGCTGCTTCTGCTCCTCGGTATATTTGGGCGACGCGAGGATGGCGCGCTCGAACCTGGCGATCGCGCCCGTTACTTCGCGATGGAAGTGCTGCATGGGCGCGCGCGCCCTGCCCGCGCGGATAGAAGCAGCCAGCGACAGCGCGGGCAAAGCCTCGTCGAGAACAAAATTGCGGACCGCGCGCGGTTCTGACGGCAAGGGCACATCGTCATCGCCAAGCCGCGAAGGCGCGATGTTCGGCGCCCCGCGCTGCACCGGCTCGGCAGGCTGGCCGGGCGAGTTCCAGGGATTGCTCTGCGGCGCGGGCTGCTGACCGAAACTTCCCGGATCGGGCTTGCTGTCGAAACCGGCGCGTTGCGACGCGTTACCCCAGCGATTGTCGGCCGGCAACGGCCCGGGTGCGCCCCAGCCTCCGCTTGCCGGAGGCGGAGGGGGAGGAGCCCCCCAGGTGTTCTGCTGCGGTCCGGCAGGGGGAGCGGAAGGCGGAGGCGGAGGGGTTCCCCAGCCACTTGCGGGCGGAGCAGGCTGAGACGGCGCTCCGGACTGCCCGCCACGCAAACCTTGCAGGGGCGACGGACGGAACACGGTCTTGTTCCGGTCAGGTGGTCCGTTATCGTCCTTGCCGTTGCTCATCAGTCCTCACGATATGGTGTGTGTGGGTCGGTAAAGCGGCTGGCCTAACCGCTTTTGTCGCTCTTGACGCACCATAGTTCAAGCCTCAGCTCATGCCATTCGCCCGCAACATGCATGCAAAGGGCTGGCGAATTCTGGAATTCGTCCCACTCGGGAACGCCGCGATCCAGTTCGAAATAGACGTATCCGGGCAGGACCCGGATCTGCGGCGGCGGGGTCGGCGCGTGGCGGATCGGCACGCCCACAAGCGAGGAATCCACAACCGACTGGATCTTCTGCAACGTCGCGATCTTGACCACCGATGGAAAGGCCGAGCGGATCTCCTCGACATTCGCCTGAGCGGAAACCGCCAGGAAGAAGTATCCGGTACGAAACTGGCTGTGATCGGTGATCGTGGCAGCATAGGCGCCCGGCCCGACCTGCTTGAGCGGAAGCTGCACCGCCGACCGGTCGAACACCGCAGACAGCATCGATTGCAGCAGGCTGAAGACAACCGAAAAGCACGTTTCCGGATTTTCGTGATCGTAGCGCGGCAAGGTCGGCGGCTTGCGATCCGAGCGGACCAGTGTCGCCAGCTCTCCAGCGAAGGATCCCAGCGACTGGTAGAGCCGTTCGGGATGGATCATCGGCATCGATTCAAGATGCTGGAGGTGCGGGATCCAGCGGTTCAGCGCCTGCAGCAGGAGAAAGCTCGAAAAGGTTTCCGCCCCGCCCTCGGTCGCCTCTACGGCGCGCAGGGCAAGTTCTTCCGCGCGCTGCTCGGCTCGGCCGATGATGTCGACCAGCCCTCCCTGCAGAGCTTGTGTCGATGCGATGTCGAGCGTAGGCGGGATGTAGCGGCCATCGAAACGCAGCGCCTTGTTGTCGACTTCACGAATTCGCGCCAGCCCGAGCGTGATCCGCCCGTAAAGCTGCTCCCGCGTGACGCCGAAACGCAGGTTTGGCCGCCCGATTTCAAGCACTTCCGAAACCCGCTCGTCCGCGAAACTGTCGAGCATTTCGCTTTCCTCGACCACGAACCGCGCATCGATCGCCCGCGAGGTCTGCGCCTCGGCAAATTCGAGCGCGCCGTCCTGCTGCGCCGGCAAGGTGAGGCTGACAATGGCGTCGCGCGTGTCGTCCGGCACGTCGATCGGGTCGGGCGGCGGCATTCTTCCGGGGATCGAGAATGGCGTGCCGTCGGGCATCACACCCGAACACCGCGAAATTCCGAATTTGCCGATGGATGCGAGGTCTTCGTCGACGACAATCTCGGTCAGCCCCCAGTTCCAGGGCTGAGCCACGTTCATCCGCATGTTCAACTGCGCCATGAAATGCCGGTCTTGCGCCTGAAAATGCTGAGGGCGCAGGAACATGCCTTCCCGCCAGGCTACTCGGTTGCTTTCCGACAAGAGTCTGCCCCCTCAAGAATCGCGTCAGAGCATACCGATATTGTGCCGATACGAAAGGCCCGAATTGTGCCGGTTCCGTTCCTAACCATTTAGTATTGGCGAAGACTCGTGATAGTCACACGAGTATGAACCAGCCGACGGATAACGACGCCAGCTTCGATCCGCGCAGCTGGTTGCGCCAGGACGGCGACGCGGCAGGCGGTTCAACCAGAATCGGAGAGCCGGGCAGTAGCCCGGATCGCGCGGATGCCAAAAGTTCGTCTGTCGCCGAACGAGACACGACCTCTTTCGATCCAAGGGCATGGAACGTCGCGGTAAGAGAGAAGGCCCGCCAATCAACGCAACCGATCGGTGGCGAGCAGCAAGCAAGCGGGTATCAGTCGAACGCCAGGCGAGCGCCGCGAGGCTATTTGATTGCCGGTCTTGCCAGCCTCACCGCAATGGTCGCCGGCATCGGTATTTATCTCTGGCAGGGATCCGGTACGAGCGCAGACACTGCGGCTCCAACTCCATCCGCCAAGCCAGTCGCTACCGCCCACGCCGTAAAGCCGGACCTCGATCTGGAACCGGGCGTGAGCAGACGCAGCCTCAAGCTGACTTCTTCCGCCCAGATCGCGCAGACGCTGAGCCAGGCAGGTGTCGAGGAGTCGCTTGCCTCTCAGGTCGCCGCGAAAATCGCGGCAGGAATTGCGCCAGGCGAAGAAATGGACCTCGAATTCGGCCTGAAGGTGGCAGGAAGCGACAAGCCGGCAGAGCTTGTTTTCGCTCAGGGCACCGTGGCAGATGGATCGGGCATGCGCATCTTGACCGGGAAAAGCGGACTTGCGATTGCCGCCATCAAACCCTCGCTGAAACGCAGGGTGACGTCAGTGCGCGGTGAACTGGATACCGAGAGTTTCTATACCTCGGCGGTTTCGGCAGGCGTGGTCGACAGCCTTATCAGCGATTTCGTCAACGCCTTTTCCTTCGATTTCAACCTCGCGCACGAGGTCAAACCGGGCGACGTGTTCGAAGTCGCCTATGCCGAACAGGTCAATTCGCGCGGCGAGCGGGTGGGCAAGCCCGAATTGCTCTATGTGTCTCTCACGACCGCCGAAAAGTCGAAGGATCTCTATCGCTTCAAGCCGGCCGGGGCCAAGGAATACGGCTGGTACGATGCCAACGGCACCAGCACCGTGCGGGCCTTCATGCGTACTCCAATCGACGGAGCGCGCATTACCTCGAATTTCGGCATGCGCTTTCACCCGGTGCTGAAATACAACCGGCTGCATGGCGGAACCGACTTTGCCGCGCCGGTCGGAACGCCGATCTACGCCGCTGCCGACGCCACCGTGATGTCCGCTTCGCCGAGTCGGTGCGCGGGCAACATGGCCATTCTGACCCACGACAACGGATACCAGACCCGCTATTTCCACCTCAGCAGATATGCGACGGGCCTTCATCCCGGCCAGAAGGTCCATCAGGGTGAGACTATCGGTTATGTCGGCAATACCGGCACCTGCACGACAGGCCCTCACCTGCATTACGAAGTGCATATCTCCGGCAAGAAGATCGATCCGCTCAGCGTCGATACGGGAGAAGCGAAGACCCTTTCGCCAGCACTGGTCAAGAGCTTCTATGGCGTGCGCGACAGCATTGACGAAGCCCGGGCGAGCGCAGATCAGTGACCGTGGATCAGTCCCCCAGTTCGCGCAAGGGCTTTGCGGTTCGCTGTTTATAAGTGAACATCACCGCCAGAAGCAAACCGAAGGCTACCGTCATTGCCAGCGACTGGTTGAGCCCCTGCTCGCCCCCTCCGAACAGTGCGGAGCCTTTGAGATCGAGGTCGACCAGGCTGCCGAACATCGGCGATCCGGGATTGGGCAGCAAACCCAGCAGCGATTCCTCGGTCGCGTTCCAGGTGAAATGGAATGCCGTCGGAGCGACAATCGCATTCGAGCGATAGGCCAGAACACCGAAGACGAGGCCTCCGAGGAACAGGTTGAGAAGCGACACCGGTCCACTCGCCCCGGCGGGAAAATGCAGCAGGGCGAATATCAACGCCGTCACTGTCACTCCCGCCATTGCCCCCCATGCCGTGACCAGGACCGGCTGCATCCAGCCGCGAAATGCGACTTCCTCGGCCAGGCTCTGCAACAGAGTCAGCGCGAGCCCTATGCCGATAAGGTAGATGACTTGCGATCCATCTCCCAGCGCGATCGTATTGCCAAGAAAACTGACTGCCACCGCCACGATCACCGCGGCAATCGCCATCACCATGCCGAGTGCAAGTGCCACCATTGGCCGATCGCCTGCCTGAAACGGACGCACTCCCGTCAATCTTCCCCCTGCCCATCCGCCGAGCAGCAGCAGGCCGAACATCATGGCCACGGATACCACGGTCAAGCCTTCGGGGTTTGTGGCGAAGGTGCTGGTCTTGGCGAGAGCGGAACTTACCACATCGGTCGCGAAGAATAGCAGCAGCACGAGCGTCGGTACGGCCAGAACAGTTGCCCAAACGGCAGAGCGCGATGGCGGCGCGGGCGATTTCGTGTTCATGCGACGATCCGGCCAGCTTTCACTGTGGCTCAAGCTTCGGCGGCCATTGCCCGGCGGCGATCCGGCGCTTGACCACCTTGGGCTCCGGCGGCGGCCAGGGAAAACCGACTTCGCGAAACTTTGCAGCTACCGCATCGCGCGCCTGGCCATCGGGATTCTCGGATTTCAGCCTGCTGCGATAGGCGCGATAAGCGATCGTGATGCCGGCAGTATCGGTCGTATAGGGTGATGCACCGCGCCCGATGAGCTTTACGACCACCTGCCACTGGTCTGCTGCAGCGCCGGTAATGGACGGGCTGCGCTGAAGCTGGACCTGACCCTTCTCGATGTCCGCACCAGCGTCGAGAAGGCGATCGGCATTGCCTGCCGCTCCTACCAGAGCGGCTTCGTTAAGCGGGGTTTCGAAATTGTAGGTGCGGTTCGGATCGGCTCCTGCCTTGAGCAGCATATTGACCAGTTCGCCGCTTTCGTCGAGCACGGCCGGATGCAGCGGGGCCGCGTTGTCCCCGCCATCGGGATTTGCTCCGGCATCGAGCAGGGCCTTCACCATTTTCCTGTCATTAGCCATGACAGCAAGCAACAGGGCAGTCCGCCCCTGTTTGCCGGTCGTATCGAGTCCGTCAGGCAGGTTCCGCCCCAGCCGCAAGGCCTGATCCGTCTTGCCATCGATGACGCTGGCAATGAACTCGCGTTCCTCTTGCGTAGCGAAATTGTCGAGACGGGTATCGGCCATGTGCGCATCCTTGCCAGTCAGTCCGCATCCGGCAAGTGCAAATGCGATCTGCAAGGCGAGCCACCTCGCCATGTCAGATACAGCCGGCCTCCCGCTGGGCGGCCTCCAGCGCATCCATTACCGAGGTCATGCGGTGCGGGTTCACGAGGTCCATCAGCGCATTAACCGGATTGATCCGGTCCCACATGCTCTGATTCGACGTATCGCGCTTCTCAGGCAATTCGCGGCGCGTTCCATATGCGGGCGGCAGCATCGGGCTCGACCCAATTTCGCGCCCGGCCGTGTAGCCGGCGAGAAACGAGCCAAGCGTCATATTGAGCGCGCCCACCCCGGTGACAATCGCCGCCAGCACGCCTTCGCGATTGTCCTGCGCCGCGCTCAGCGGATCGCGCGGGGTATAGTAGGCATCGACTGGCACCGGATCGTCGGAATATCCATCGACGGTGCTGTTGCTGAGACCGGCGGCGTTGTAGGTCGTGGCAGGACGACCCGTAGCGACCGCCGCCGCGGACGCCAGCCCGCCGCCAAGCGAGTGACCCGTAAAGGTCACGTTGTCAGCCGAATCCGAAACAGCGGTCGCGACAGCGATGGCGCGTTCGAAGTGGTCCGTTTCCATACCAAGGCCCTGAGTCACGTCGGCAACCACATCATCGGCAGACTGGGTGCCGCGAAAAGCGACAGTATATTCCGGGCCAGTCGGACCGTCAGTTACATAGACGCGTGCATGGAAATCGGAATCGGGAGGATCGAGCATCTCGGCCGAAACGCCCAGCGCCAGCAATTCCTCATCGCTCGCGCGGCGGGTGTTGGCAGGCAATTCGTTGTCGCCACCATAGGTGTCGCCAGCCATCTGCGCCTTGGCAAAGGCATCGGCAAGTCGCACGCATTCGGGCGACTTGGTCGAGGTCAGGCCAAGTCCCGCCCCGAAACCCGCGCCGCCGCCGCCCGCCCCCTTCATGCCGATCAGCACAGTCGGCCAGCCCGTTATGACGGTTCCACCGGCGGCCGTGGCATCGGTGATCCGCGCGGCAGGCATCTTGCCGACAAGCACGGTCCATGCCCCGGTCACGATGGCATCGGGCTTGGCGGTGCAGGTGCAGATATCGGTGACGCGCGCCTGCGGCAGCTTGGCGGTAAGGACAGTGGGCCAGCCGGTAATTATCGGCAAGCCGGGCGGCGGGCAGGTCAGGCAGACATGCAGGTCAGTGATGCGTGCTGCCGGCAACCCCACGATCAGTTCAGATCCGCTGTGATGCTGCAGACAAGAGCGGGTGAAACCGGCTTCGTTCTGCCTGATCTTGCCATGTCTCTACCCCCGCACGCCGGCAATCATCAACCAGCCTTCACTCCACGCGCTGGACCTCGATCCTGCGATTGCGTGGATCGTAAGGGGAAAGGCCTGGAAGGTTATCGAGGAAGCCACGACCTCGCACAAGAACTCGCCGCCAATCGACACCCACCGAATAGAGATAGCGTGCCGCAGTATCTGCTCGTTCGTACGAAAGCTTCTGATTTTCCTCAAGGATTCCTGACTTGTCAGTGTGTCCGACGATCATGATCCGCTTGGACTTATGCTCGTCCGAGTTAAGAACGACCGCAAGATTTCTTAGATTCTCCATCGACTGTGGCGAAAGCGCGGATGAACCCGCCTCGAACTGCAGGGGAACCTCACGAGCGGCCGGCTTTGCAAGGGAGGGAGACGGCGTTTTATTGACTGCCATCTGGCCCTGTTTGACCTTGGATTGTTTTGAAGGTTTGGCAAAAGATTTCAAAGGCTTCACGTAGGAGGCCTTGTCATTCGAACTTGTCGACTTGGCATAGGAGGTCTTTCCAGCCGAGCTTGATGAAACTTCCGACGATTCGGATTTGGGCCGGGCGAAAGAGAAACCTCGCGTCTTGCTGACTTGCGGGCATGTGCCGTCGTCGAGCTTGATCTCGCAATCCTGTGCAGTCTCCCCATCGGCCAGCATGGCTTCTGCATCGCTGGTCGAAAACACGCCCACGTCAGGTTCCGCCAACACAGCCGACGCAAGCGAGCAAGCCGACAGGGCGAGGGCCGCACTACAGAGCCGAATCTTCATCTGAGCTCTCCAATTTTCCTGATCGAATGCGACGAGCTTACGCCCACGAGCGACGAAATTCAACGCGATGCCGAATTTTGCGGTCAGAACAAGCGAGTCGGGTGGATCGTTACCCGGAAACTGATGCCCTTGTCCTGCAGATGGCGTTTTCCGACGAACGATACGTCACGCAGGGCTTCACCATAGGTGATCCGGGCCGAAATGGCGTCTGATGGCCTCCAGGTGAGCGACGCTCCGACGGACGCCACCGATTTGGGCAGTGGATCGGGCGGCCTGGCATTGCCCGTCACAGCCCCATCGACGAACGCTGAAATGCGGAACGCGCCCCAGTCGAAATCCTTCACGTCCTTCACGTCTCCGGTAAGGGTGAAGTTGTAGCCAAGTTCGACGCTGGCAAACAACGCACGATCTGCGAGCAGGAGATTTTCGCGATAGCCGCGAACGCTGTTCTGGCCGCCGATCGAGAAACGCTCACCGGAATACACTATCCCGCCCGAATACTGCCCCCCGACGCGCAAGTTCGCATCGAGCGCCTCGGTCAGGCGATAAGCGAAGCTGACCTGGCCGAGGATGGCGGTGAAGTTCTTCTTCACACGCTGCGCGCCGGGCGCGGTCGGATTGGTCCCGTCGAGGCCGATGGTCTCGGTCAGGGATACCGCAAGAACATGACGGGTCCCGCGCTCGACGAAATCCTGGGTCAGCCGCAAGGCCGTGTATTCGGCGCGACCGTCAACCGATCCTGGGCTGAAGGAAAATGGCTCGCCAAGCAGTTCGGTCTCGGTCTTGCGGTGAGCGACAAGCATGCCGACGGACAAGGAGCGCGCCGCTCTCCAACGCCCGTCGTCGGGAATGAGCGGCGTATCCAGCAAGGTATGTGAGACGCCGCCTTCGACAGACCATTCCTTCGACTTGATATCGAGGGCTTCGAAGCGCCGCTCGACCACCGCGGCATCATTGATCGCGCCTCTCAGCAGCAGCCGGGTGCGCGGGCCGAACACCGGGCCGGCGTAGGAAAGGTAACCGTCGGTCAAACCTTCGGCATAACTCGCCTCGGCCGAAACCAGATCGCCTGCCACAAGCGTGTTGCGCAGCGATCCGCCAACCGCGGCCCGCAGGCTGCCTATCGCAGGGGACCGGTCGTTCGCAACCAGCGCATAGACATCGGCCTGACACTCCGGCGTGACAAGGATATCGAGTGCAGCCTCGCCGTGACGCGCGCCGGGCCTCAGGCTGGCATCAATATTCCGCACTGCCGGATCGGCGGCAAGGAGCCTGAAATCGCGCTCGAGCAGGTAGCTGTTGAACGGAACCGAGCGAGCCGAGGGCATCCGCTGGGCAACATATCTCTGACTCAATCCGCAGGACCTGTCGCCAGCGAAGCGCACGTTCAGTCCGCCATCGGCACCGTCCGGGATTACCCGGCCATTGATGAGCCGCAGGTTCAGGCTGTCGGACCCAGGCTCTTGCGCCGCCACGAGAACACCGGAGTTGGCGTAGCCGTTTGCCAGAAAGGCGCGGTTCACAAGCTGGACCATGCCCAGGATGCGCGAGTAACTCGTCGGCTGGCCGACCAGCCCGTTGGCGCGAAACTGCTGCTCCACCCATTGTCCGTCGAAACCCGATGGTCCCGGCGCGCTCAGCGAGAGACCTGTCGCGTCGTCCTTGCCGGGCAGCCAGCCGGATTGCGGCACGGCCGTACCCTCTCCTTCAAGCAGGACATTCACGGTCTGGAACGTGACAGTCGCTGGCCGGGTCGGCGCAACATAGGGTTCCGGCTCCGCGACCGAGAACTCCGGCGCGGGCTTTGCGAATTCAGGCTGTGCCAATGGCTGAGCAAGAGGCCCGGTCCGCTCGCGCGGAGCGCCCGCGGCATCCTGCGCAAGCGCCGGCATGCTGGCAAGTGGAGTTACTGCCAGGGCCATTGAACAGGCCAGCGCCTGCCTCGCCAGACTGCCATTGGCCAGTTCGAATCTCACTGCGCTCTTGCCCCCTCTCACTGTCACGAACAGGTTCTCCCCGTATCGCCAGAGGCGAGATCGGGGCTATCGGGCGCAAGTTCCGGTTTCGGCGCCAGCGAGTAGGGACCGATCTGATCGATCTGCAAGGTGTTGGACTTACCGCGCGCGCGCGCTGCCTGGCACCGGTTCGCAAGAACCTCTGCGGCGTCGAGGAACGAGACCTCTGCAACAGTCGTTCCGCTCGAAACGTCCTGCTCGGGGGCGACGGCGCTGTATCCTGCGACATTTACAACGTTGGTCGCATCGCTCGAATTGATGCGAATGGTGGATTCATCGATTATGACGACAGCATTGCTGACATCGCCGCTCGCGCTGATCTCGCTGTTATCGGCGATGACCGCATAAGCGTTGAGGATGTTGATGATGCCGCCGCTGCCCTGCTGTCCGGAATCGGTGACGATCGATCCCGGCAGGGGATCGCCGCGCAGGAACACGATGCCGGTGTCGCTCTGGCCAAGATCGATCACGATTGCACCGGCATCGGCGGACACCGAACTGGTATTGAGTACGCCCCCATTGCTCACGGTGAGCCTGCCAGTTTCGACCAGAATGTCACCGCCGAGATTGGTTCCGCCGGGTGCCGGATCGGCCAGCGTGTTGACGCTGAACACCTGTGACGGTGCACCGCCGGCACCGACGCCATCGACCAGAACTTCCCCTGCGGTAAGCGAAATGAAACCGGCAGGAAGTGCGTTTGCCGATTCCGCGGTGATATTGCCGCCGCGCAGGACATTTATCCTGTCAGCATTGAGCACGACATTGCCCGCCGCGCCGGTTCCTGTCGCGCTAGCCGAGACAGCACCGCCATCGACCACGTTGATTTCCTCCGAAGGCGTCGCAGGTTCGTCCACGTCGCCGCCGATGAAAACCAGTCCGGCATTGCCCGAATCAGTGGACGCGCTGGTGATGGCACCGCCGCTGCCGACCGTTACCTTGCGAGCGCCGATCAGCAATCCGGCGGAATCCCCGCTCGAATTGGTCGCTGCCGCAATTTCCGAATCGGTCACGACCAGTTCGTCGGCCACGAAGGATATGACGCCGCCCGGCCCCGAACCGCTGGTATTGGCAAATACGGATGTGCCACCCGTCAACGTCGCCTTTTGGCCGATCTCGAAGAACAGCCCGCCGCCGCCCCCGCTTCCGAACGAGTCGGAAGATACGGTCGACCCATCTATCGAAAGGTTGCCCGGCGCGGACAGCAGAACCGTACCGGCATCGCCGAAGAACGGACTTTCCACCACGGCCAGACTTTCGGACGAGATATAGCCACCCGTCAACGAGATGTCGGCACCCGCGCCCAGAGTGATGTCGCCACCTCGTCCCTGTCCATAGGTATCGGCATAGATCTCGGTATTTGTGGCTGAGATCGACTGTTCCGCGGAAATGTTGATGAAACCCCCATTGCCGGAACCGCCCACCGTATCGGCGGTAATTACACTGTCGGCGATTATCAGCCCGCCACCAGATAGGATGCGGGCGATGCCGCCGTCTCCGCTGCCGAAGGTATCGGTCGAGAGCGTCGAGGAGACGAAGCTGAGGTCGCCTGCGGAGATGAGTGCGGCAATGCCGCTGTCTCCGCTCGTTCCGGTAGCATTGGTGGCAGCGGAAAACTGGGATGTCGAAACGTCGAGCGCACCGAGCGAGTTGACGATTACGTTGCCGCCGTTGCCAATGCTGTTGGCTGTCGAGAACAGGTCCGAATCGGCGATGGACAGCTCGGACCCCGCTTCAAGATAGACGTTTCCGCCAGTCCCGGTCCCGTCGGTCCGGGCGACCAGCGCGGAATTGCTGACGTTCAGCCCCGTGCCGGAGACGAGCTGTATATCGGCCCCAAGCCCCCCATTATTCGATTGCAGGCTCGTCGCCGAGGCCAGTTCGGTATCATCGACGCTCACCGAACCGATAGAGTTGATGTTGATGAGGCCACCGGCGGCGGTGCCCGCAGTCGTGGCAGAAAATGTCGAGCCGGTTATGGAAATCGGTCCGAAAGCGGAGAGCCGGATCGCACCGGCGTCACCGCCTCCGGTTTCGAGCAGCGAAGAGGAAATGATGGCGATCCCGGCAATGGACAGGGAATCATTCGATCCCAGCGTGATCGTTCCACCGGCGCCTGCGCCATTTGTCAGGCTGGCGATCGTGCTGTCGGTTATGCCGAGCTGCGAGGTCGAACCGATGGCAATGCCCGATGCTGGTGCATCAATTTCCGTAAGCGACGCGATATTCGTCAGGTCGATCGCGACAATGCCGGCTACAAAGCGGGAAAGCGGCAGGAAGTCTCCGCTCGCCGGGGCAAGTGCCGCGCGTAGAAGAAAATCGCTCTGGCTGATCGTCAGAGTGCCGTCGATTGTCGCCGGCAAGTCACCGAACAATGGCACTTCACCAGCCGTACCGGAAGCGATAAGATCGAGCACGCTGGTCTGGATGCCTGACAATTCGACGGTAAGGTCAGGCGCCACGAATGTTGCGCCGGTCCACCCGACTGCCTCGGGCAGCGAGGAACCGCTGAACAGCGGCTCGCCAACGCCCGAAATCGTCAGGCCCGCCTCTCCCCCGACAAATCCGAAGGCAACCGGATTGGATATCGACAGAGTCGAGCCTTCCGGCGTGCGCGCGGAAAAGACGTCACCGTTGGCGAAGCGAACCTCGCTGCCGGTCGAGAAATAGGCGGCGCCGGGAACATTGAGGTTGGCGCCCTGCCCGAACAACACCCCGTTCGGATTGATGAACCAGAAATCCGCGCCCGGCAGAGCGGTCGTATCGATGGTGCCGTTGATGTGGGACGACAGGTTGCCGGTGACACGATTGACGATGTTCGAGATCGTCCCCGATCCGGGCGCCTGCCAGAAAGCCGTATCCCCGGCAGCCAGATCGAACTGCTCGAAACTATAGAACTGGTTGGCCGCGACCACCGTGCCGCCGCCGATGAAAATCGTTCCCTGATTGCCGTCGATCACCGTGTTCTGGCCAGTGGATCCTCTGGTATCGGCAATGATCGTGGTTTGCACGGTCTGCGCATGGGCCGCCCCGGACAAGGCCGTGGCTGAAAGCAGGGCCAGGACCGCCAGGCGCTTTAGCGAGTGATGTGGCCTCATCTCCAGCCTCCCAGCATGGTGAACGCTGACCATATCCACGGATCGGACTGATTGTTGTTGCGCGCGATCAGCGCGAGCTGCGCGTCGCGCAAGGCTTCGGCTCTCGATTTGCCCTCGCGCAGCCCGCGATAGAAAACGCTCATGAGTTCGGCGGTGCCAATGTCGTCCACTTGCCACAGCGAGGCGAGCGCGCTGACAGCGCCTGCCTGAATGGCGGCGCCAGCGAGTCCCATCGCCGCCTCGTCATCGCCCACCGCGGTTTCGCAGGCGCTGAGAACCAGCAGCGCAAGATCGCCGCCCCGGGTTCTGCGCGCCGAAATCAGGTCGCGCAGTTCGGATAGGCGCACGAGCTGGTCCGCAGCCACGATAAACGACCTGTTCGACCCGCCATTGAAAGCCGCATGGGTGGCCAGGTGGAGAATATCGACCGGCTCACGAACCAGCACGCGTTCGAGATCGGCCTTCGAGAAATCAACCATGACGTCGCTGTTGTCACCCTGCTCCGCCGCTACGACTGCGCGCGCCTCCGGAATGGTGAAATCAAGCTTGGGAAATACGCCTCCCGGCACAACGACCTCGCGCCCAAGGGCCGCCGCAACGACATTTGGCTCGTTCTGAGCTGCGCGATCTCCCGGCTGGAGAAACGACAGGGCAGGCGCTACCGTCATGCGCGTCCGTTCGACGAGATACTTGCCGGTCCCGTCGACGAGGGCTGCAAAGGGTACGGCGCGAAGGCTGCTGTCGGGCACGATTATCAGCGTCGAATCGCCGCCCAGCTGGTTTTCGATCGGTGCGATCAGCAATTCGTAAAGCCTTGCCGCCGCGCCCTGCCAAGCTGAGCCGTGACCCCTCGAGCCGAGCGAGACAAGCCCCGCCACCACGCTATCTACTTCTGACCGGCTGACCGGGCGCGGAACGAGGCGATGGAAGCGCGGCGCGGAATCCCCGGGGGCGGCCGCCGCATAGAGCAGCTCCATTCTGTCATCCAGCACAACCGGATAGAGCACCACTTCGCGAGCCAGCAGGTCAGATGGCGTGAACGGCGTCGCCGAGGGCGCGCAATCGCTGCCGAACAGATCCTGAATCTCCGCCTGACGGTAGCTCTCGATGATGGTCTGGGCTCTGGCGATACGATCGGGATCGTCGCCCGAGACGCTGTTCAGTTCGGCATCTACGGCGGCTTCGAATACTTCCCGCATGCGCAGGGCGAAGTTGGATTCGTTGGTAACCGGATCGACGGCTGGCAGGAACGGCCGGATTGTTTCAAGCGCCCGGTAGGCCGATGCGACATGTTCGTAACGCTTGTCCGGTTCGGCCTGTGCCAGCAGCAGCAACCAGTCCGGCATGCGGGTCGGCAGTTCCCGTTGCGATTCGAACTGGATTGCCCGCTGCAGATGGCCGTTTGCCGGGCCGCCCGTAGCCTGCGCAAGCCGACCTTCCAGTGCAGCCGTAAAGGCGGCGATCGCCGGGTCGTCGCTGGCTGCCGTGCGCATCTGGCCGATTGCCAGGTCGAGCCGAGCATACGAATTCGAACCTGCATCAAGCGCCGTTTCCACGAGTCTTCCGATCATCGTAGCGCGATCGACACCGTTCGGTATGGATTCAGCCGTGCCGATCGATTGCAGCGCAAGACCGCTGGCAAACGGTCTTGATTGCGCGGTGAATGGCAGATCGGGATTGGCAATGGCGAGCCTCGCCAGACGAAGCGACGCCATCGACGAGAGCCTGTAGTCTTTCGCCGCCAGCGCCCTGCCCGCCGAACATTCGAGCGCCAATGCGGAGTAGGCTCGTCCGCGCATGCCGGAATTGCCTGGCGAACTCAGGGTCGCGCAGGCAGCGTCGGCTCCGCGACCGGCCACGCTCGCGTCCTCGGAGACATCGCCCGCCATTCCGCGAGACCCGATGCCGCTGCCATCGCTGGCATGGACCAGCCCCAGTCTGTAAGCCGCAAGGGCGCTGACGTCGCGAAGCCCTGCGCGCTCTGCACTCACCAGCGACGCGACGAGATAGGCGTGCGCCTGATACTGGCTGCCATCGCTTCGCGTTCTGGCTGCTTCGCCGGCGGCGGAACAGTATTGGGCGAGTGCCGCCTCGGAAGGTGGCGAAGATGCGCTGGCACCTTCCACCGTGACGACGGATTGAAGTGACGCGCTGCCGCCTCCGCGCGACATCGCGCGCTCGATCGCCGCTGCCTGGGTCTGCAAGGTGCTATCGTCCGGATAGGTGCCTGCCGAAAACTGCGACGTCGCGCACAGCTCATCGGCGGTCAGGGCCCGGGCAGGCGTTGATGCAAGCAGGCCGAATGCTGCGGCGGCAACGCCCGCGATGCAAACCCTCCCGCCAAAGGATGGTTTCATTTGCAACCCCCTGAGTCGTGGCAAAGCCAATCCAGCCGCGCATATTGCCTGCACCGGTGCCCAAAGACCCGCACTGGCCGCAACGGCGGCGCGATAAGGCAGGTTGATCGACCAGTCATCACGAGTCAACAAATCAATCGCTTGAGTGCACTATTGCGCAAATCAACGAAGCTGACGGCTCTCCATTCTAGCCAGACAAAGTCCCAAATCTTGAATGTCGAAACCGCAGCCTATGGCTCTATTTTTTTCTAAGGGTAACCGTAAAACTGTATAAGAACCTCTCAAGGCCCGCAGCAGGTCTACATCCGCTGGTAAGAGACGCGGCTGGCGCCGGTGTTTCTATTTCATATTCTGCATTATCTGGTTGCTGACGCTCGACATCTGCTTGGTCATGTTGCTCAAGGCACTGAACATTTGCTGCTGGCTGGAAAACAATGACTGTATCGCCTGGAGCGCCGTGCTGTTCTTCACGTTCTGATTCGAGATGTTGCCCAGACTGACCCACAGATCGTTCTTCTGTGTTTCCAGATTGAACAGGACGCTTTTTTCCGCCTTGGCGATCGCCTTGTGCAGCGCGGCGATGTAGGCTGCCTTCTGCAGCGCCGGTCCGAGCTTGGCCAGCAATTGCGGGTCGATGCCGGCCGCCGGGTTGAACACCGACGTTTTGGACTTGCCGTCGACAAGCTGGCCCAAGAGCGATCCAAGGTTACCGATGTTTCCAAACATGATGACATTCTCCAGGTTTGACCAGTTCGATTGGCTGAGGTGAAGAATAACCATCGTACAAGCGAGGGATCAAGCGATAAGGCGGAATTACTGTCCAGATCGGCACCAGAGAAAATTGCTACGCGTTGGAAACTCATCGGGGCGATGCAAGGTGTGCCACCTGCACTTGCCCTGATCGCCGCCTAATTGGCCGCGATGCTGAAACCTAGCTCCTTCCAGATGTGGGCCTGGTTCTTGCGCAGTTGCGGGACGAGCATGCCCACGACCGGCCCCAGGCTCGTGGCAATACCCTGGAGAACCGGGCCGAGTTTGCTGTATGGCGCGGGAAAATTTGACGCGATGTTGCCGAATTCGTTTATCAATGTGGCCATTGCCGGAATCGCGGCCTCGCGGTTGAAGCGGATTGCATGGGGATCGCTGAGCACCTTGTGCGCGGCTTTGATGCGCTTGTAGGCATCGACGGCACCATAGAGACTGTGCCCCTTGCCGATCGCCTCCGAAACGCCCTTCAACGCCTTTGACGCGCTTTCCATCGTGCTGATGGCGACACTGTCATTGCCGCTGTTGACCTGATTCCAGACCCATTTGGCCTGCCCGATCTTCTTGACGGTATCGTCACATGCAGACTTAAGGGCCTTGGAATCCTCAATCGCATATTTTCCGGTAAAATATCCGTAAATATCCATCTGGTATCTCCCTGAAAACAAAACGAGCGGGATATCGACGCGACACTGCATTGACGACCAAGCCGCGCGGGTCTGTCGGCATATCCAGTTTTTGCGGGCCAGTTTTTGCAGGCTGTGTCAGCGTATCATCCTTGTCTCCCGAATTCGACCGATTGTTTGCCAAATCGCCTCGCTCTACTGGCCGATGCGGCGGGGCGGCTTGTCGGGTATTGCGCGAAGGTGTAGACTTGCGATGCCCGGAAGGTATCGAACATTTGTCCTGGCCATCAAGGTCCGGACTGTCCGTTGCGACGTGCTGCGCTCGGCATTCGACGCTGCGGCGCAGCCGCTCGCAGGGAAGGAGGAGGTTTGCAAACGACCGGATCTTTTGCCCTCCGGAACGCCAAGGCGCGGCACGCGCTGTTCATGGCGATAGGCGTCGCCAGTGCATGCCTTGTTGGCCCCGTGGCAGGGCCAGCAGGAGCAAGGCCTTCCGACAGCGGGCAAGGCGCCAGCGATCTGCTCGTGGTGGACTGCCTGCTGCCTCCGACGATCCAGCGCCTTGGCAACAGCGTCACCTATCTGCGCGCGCGCAAGGCGGTAAAGACTTCCGCTGCAGAATGCCGCAAGCGTGGCGGCGAATATTCGGAAGCCGGCAAGGAAACCTACGCCGCACTCACCAAAATCTGGCTTCCTCTCGCCAATGCCGGAGATGCCGAAGCGCAGACCAATCTTGGCGAGATATTCGAACAGGGAAAGGGCGGCCCTCCCCAGCCCGACATGGCAGCGCAGTGGTATCGCCGCGCGGCAGAAGCGGGATATGCGCGCGCGCAGGTGAACCTTGGCTCCCTTTATGAGCGCGGCCTTGGTGTGCCCAAGAATCAATCGACCGCTATGCAATGGTACCGCCGCGCTTCGGGCCTGGAAAACGAGAGCCTTGCCTTCCAGGCCGGTAGCCAGAACACCGAAGTTCAGCGCCTCCAGCGCGAGCGCGACGATCTGGCCCGCCAGCTCGAACAGGAGCGCAGCAAGCGCAAGGCTCTTGAACAGGGCGCTGCATCGGATGTGGCGTCAGCGCCTGACGATGCGGCGCTGAATATTCAGCGCAAGCCGCAAAAGGTTGCGCGCAGTCAGCGCAAGACGTCGAGCCAGACCCGCTATCACGCTCTGATAATCGGCAACAATGACTTCGAGCACATTCCGAGCCTGACGACCGCCGTCAACGATGCGCGGACGATCGAGGCGATCCTGCGCAAGCAATACGGCTACAAGACAACCCTGCTCATCGACGGCAGCCGCTATCAATTGCTTTCGGCGCTGAATACCTTGCGGGAGGAACTGACCGAGCGGGACAATCTCCTCATATTCTATGCCGGGCATGGCGCGCTCGATGAAGTGAATGACCGGGGGTACTGGCTCCCGGTCGATGCCGAAGCGCATTCGAATGCGAACTGGATTCCGTCGTGGCAGATAACCGATCTGATGAATGCGATGAACGCGGGCCAGATCATGCTGATCGCCGATTCCTGCTATGCGGGAACCCTGACCCGCGCATCGATACCCACCGCACAATCTGGCATGAACGAGGCCGACAGGGCGCGCTGGATCGAAGTCATGACAAGGCGGCGCACCCGCGTCGTGCTCACCTCTGGCGGGGTCAAACCCGTTCTAGACACGGGCGGAGGACAGCATTCGGTTTTCGCTGCCGCGCTTATCAGAGCGCTTGAAAGCAACCATCAGGCTCTCGAAGGGCAGAAGCTGGCAAACACGATAACTGGACAGGTCAAGGCAGCCGCACTGCGCCAGAAATTCGATCAGGTTCCGATGTACGCTCCGATTCGCTATGCCGGACATGAAGCGGGGGATTATTTCTTCATCCCCAGGTGAAATGCATAATTCGATTAAACAGGGAGTCCGCCGTTGAACAAGTCTGCATTCCCGCCCGCGATGGCGGTCGCCGTTGGCATGCTGGTCGCATTCGGTGTCCAGGCACCCGAAGCTCACGCCCAGTCTGCCGGCAATGCCTCGTACCAGGACTTCTTTGCAACCTCGGTCTGTGGTCTTGACAGTACCGGCGAGGGTTCGCCGCCAAGTCAGGCCATTGCCGCCCGCTGTCGCGACACGATCGACAACAACGGTCAGGCAGCCAACATTTCCGGCGACAGCGAATCCTCGCTCAATCCCAATCAGGTCGCCATTGCCGCAAGCAGCGCCCTGGCACGGGCAAGGTCGATGGCGGAACAGGCCGAAGATCGCATGCGCGACCAGCGCGAAAACGATGAGGAAGAGCAGGAAGGTGGCGATGAAGGGTATGTCGCCTCGTTCGGCCCCTGGAGCCTCTTCGCCAACCTCGAGACCGAATGGTTCGACCAGACGCGCCTGCCTTATGCGAACGAGCGCGGGTTCGATGGCGACCGGATCAGGGGAACGCTGGGAGCCGATTACCGGCTCAATCCCCGGTCGCATATCGGCCTGATGCTGCATTACGAGCACTATTCGGCAGACTTCGACAAGGAGCTGGCAGGCACGGGCTTTGCGCCGACCGGCCCGGCAGGTTCGGTCCGATCGAACACCTGGGCCGGTACCGTGTTCGCTTCCTTCTCGCTGTCCGATGAAGCATGGCTCGATGCCTCCGCGGGCTATGGCAGCAGCGACAACGTATTCCGCCGCAACGCGATCTTCCAGCCGGGCACGCGCGCCTTTTCCCGCCCGGTGGAGACACGCGGCGAGGCTGACGGGGAAATGATCTTCGCATCCATCGGCGCGGGGTACGATTTCCTCACCGGCGCGCTTTCGATCGGCCCCTACATCCGGGGCCGCTATGTCCGCTCGAAAATCGATGGCTATGTCGAGGAAGACCTGAGCAGCAGCGCGCTGCAACTCGCCGTAGGGCGGCAAAAGGCAACATCGCTGACTTCGGTGCTCGGCACGCAGCTTTCCTATCCAATCAGCACGAGCTGGGGCGTGATAATGCCGCAGGCGAGGTTCGAATACGAACACGAATTCGAGGATGATCCGCGCACCACGCTGACCAGCTTCGTCAACGATCCTCGCGGAACGGCGTTTTTCGGCGTGACGACCGATGCACCCGATCGCAATTACTTCAACGCGGCGGCGGGACTGGTCATGATCCTCCCGAACGGGATTATGCCTTACATCGATTACGAAGCACTGCTTGGATATCGCAACTTCGACCGGCACCGGCTGACCGTGGGACTGCGCCTCGAATTTTGAGAAAAAACCTCACTGAATTTGTCGCGATCGAGCAGGAAGTCGTTCAAAGCTGACTTGGTGGCGCAACTGCGTGGCACTTCTGGTCGCCGGACGCTGAATGCGTTTGTAAGGGGCTGGGGAATGCTCAAGGGGCGACGTGGCATTCGGGCGATCCCGGCGCTTCGCTCCAACGCCGCTATGGCCTGATACTCCGATAGGATTATATCAAGTGGACCGACGATACAGTTCGACGAATGAACCGGTCACAAAGAGAGCGTCGCGATTGGATGATTTGCACACCCTACCCCTCAACGGGAAGGTCATTTAGGCATAACATATTGAATATTAACCATTTTTCCTGACTTGGCTGCGATTCGGCAAACTGACCATTGGTCAACGTGATGACCAGCGGTGACCACATTCTCCATTGCCCTGATTTCAAGCGATTTTCCGCGCTTGAAAATGCCCTATGTTCTATATATGTTCCAATGCGAGGGAACCGATCTGAAGGGGTGTGGAGAATGCCTCAATGTCGCGTCGGTATCATCTCGCCTGCTATGTGACCGAAGATATTTTCGACCGGTTCGGCGCTCTGGCGACAAGCCGTCACATGACCGTCACGGGCCTGCTGCGCAAGCTGATCGTCGACGAACTGGACGCCGCATCGCTGCTCGCACCGGGCGATCTGGAGCGCAATGTTCTGTTCACCGCGCGCGCGGTCGGCGCGTTGCTCGAACGACATGATCCGCAGCTCTATGCGCACGTCATTGCGGCCTGGCGCAGCGACCTTTCGGGTGAGGATCAGACCGATGTGGGATGATGCCGCTTCCGATATCGACGAGCCGTTCTACCTCACCCGCTGGATCGGACCGAAGCTTGCCATAGCGATCGTTATGTCGGTCCTTTACCTGTCGATCCGCTACCAGCTGGAGGTCCATTCCGACGTCACCACCAACGTGTTTGGTCTGGCTCATATGAAGGCGAACCTGTTCCTGTTTCTGGGCGCAAGCGGGGATGCACAATGGGTCTTTTCCGGCGGCGGAGAGTCGTTCCTCGTGCGGCAGGATGTGGTCGCAACCGCGGCCCCCTATGCTGCGTCGTGGAGGCATATGCTGGACCGGATCGTGCGCGGGACATGGATCGCAGTTGGCCTGCTGTTTGCTCCGCCAGCGTTCTGGCATTCGCTGCCCGTGGTGGAAGACGCACTGGCCCGGATCAAGGTGCAACGCGCGAAATGGTGTGAACGACATGAACCGCCGGAGGTGGAGCAGCCGGAATCTCCAAAGGCAGCAACGTCGCGCCGACGTCCCAAGCCCAAACCATCCGCCGATGAACAGCTTTCACTGCCCTTTGATCGCCCCGAAAAGGTTCCATCCACGGTGTCGGACGAGGCGATCAAAGAGAAATGGAATTGCATCGCGCGGCACACCGAGGAGAACCCTGTACGGCCTGCTGAACCGGCTCGCGAACCACTACCCACCATGCCACCACCCGTTGCAATCGAGGAACCGAAGTTCGTCCCCGGCCAGCTCCGCCGCAAGTCCAGGACGGAGGATCAATAAATGCTCTCGGTTGCATCGGTTCGCTCGGCTGGCGGAGCAGCCAGCTACTTCGCTGCGGACAACTATTACACGCGCGAACAGGGTCACGGAGAGTGGTTCGGCAAGGGCGCGGAGGCACTTGGCCTGACGGACAGGATCGATGCAAAGCAGTTCGAGGCCGTGCTGCGCGGCGAACTGCCCAACGGTTCGCGGGTGGGCCGGGATGGCATTCATCGCGCCGGGATCGACCTTACTTTCTCGATGCCCAAAAGCTGGTCGCTGATCGCGCTGGTGGGTGGCGACCGGCGGATCATCGAGGCCTATGGCGAGGCAGTGAAAGCGACACTTTCATGGGCGGAAAAGAACGCCGCGCAAGCCCGTGTCGATGAAGGCAAGGGGCAGAAACTCCTTCCGACCGGGAACCTTGTCGTCGGTCTGTTCGAACACGACACAAGCCGCGCGCAAGAACCGCAAAGCCATTTCCATGCGGTGATCGCCAATGTGACCCAGCTTCCGAACGGCGAATGGCGGGCATTGCGCAACGACAAGCTCTGGACATTCAACACGCTGCTCAATTCGATGACCATGGCGCATTTCCGGCGCAGTGTTGAGGCGATGGGTTATGCCATTGCTGATCGCTCGAAGCATGGCAACTTCGAAGCCGCCGGTATCGCGCGCAACATGGTGATGGCGTTCAGCACCCGCCGCCAGCAGATACTCGCCAAGGTGAGCGAAATGACATCACGCAGCCCCGAAGCATTCCATGCAGCCACGCTGATGACACGAGAGAACAAGGCCCAGGTTGAGGATCGCGCTGCGCTCTATGCCGGGTGGAATGAGACCGCTGCCGAGATTGGCTTGGACCTCGCCGCGATCCGCGCCGAGGCCGTTCACAGGTTGCAAGCCGAACCCGGACTTGCGCAGCGCATGGGGGACGTCTGGAGTGCAATCGCGGACAAGGCGCGCGATATTGCCGACCGTTTTGCCGGTGCGCTGGGCCTGCAAGCTACCGATCCTTACCTGCCGCAGCGCTTCCCCAAGCAAACGCCCGGCGACATTGCCGCTGCCCATGCCGTGGCGTCCGCCATCCGGCATCTCGAACAGCGCGAGGCAGGCTTTGCTGTCACCGACATCGCCAAGGCCGCACTGGACTTTGGCCTACCGACGACGATCGACGAGGTCGAGAAGGCCATCGACCGCCAACTTCGTAGCGGCAATGTGCAACGCGGACATGACGAACGCGCGGGGCTGGTTACGACCGTTCAAGCACTTGCGACCGAACGATCTATGCTGGAGGAGATCGACAAGGGACGTGCTGCCGTCACTCCAATCCTTCCAGCCGACCTCGCCGGGGAAAACCTCCAGCACTTCGCGCAAGAGGCTAACGGCTTCACGCTCAATCCGGGACAGGAGGCTGCGGGACGCATGATGTTCGCTTCTGCCGACCGCACTATTGCGATTCAGGGCATTGCCGGAGCAGGCAAGTCCTCGATGCTGGCACCCGCCGCGCGGCTGTTCGAAGCGCAGGGACGCAAAGTCATGGGTCTGGCGGTGCAGAACACGCTGGTGCGCCAGCTTGAGCGCGATACCGGCATCGCTTCGATGACCGTGGCTCGATTCCTCAAGGCCTATGGCGGCGACGTCAGCAACGCTACGAGGACGGAAATGGCGGGCTCTGTGCTGGTGGTCGATGAGGCTTCGATGCTCGCCAATGCCGACCAGCTCAAACTGATCGAAGTGGCTAACAGGCTCGATGTCGCACGTCTGGTGCTGATCGGCGATGCCAGACAGCTTGGCGCGGTCGATGCCGGCAAACCCTTTGCGCTGGCGCAGGATTCCGGGATCGAAACCGCCCGCATGGACGAGAATGTCCGCGCGCGCGACGACACCATCCGGGATGTCGCGAAAGCCGCGCAGGCAGGCGATGTGACCAAGGCCATGCAGCTACTCGGCGGGAATGTCGTCGAAACCCAAGGCAGTGTGGTCGAGCAGGCAGCGCGGCAATGGCTCGATCTGCCCAAGGGCGAACGCGAACGGACGATGATCTTTGCCTCGGGCCGCCGCTTGCGCGATGCGGTTAACCTGGCGGTGCAGTCCGGCTTGCGTGAGAAGGGCGAGCTTGGCGGCGATAGCTTGACCTTCCAGACGCTCGACCGCGTCAACCTGACCAATGAGGAACTGCGCTATGCGCATCACTATCGGGCCGGTCGCATCGTCGAACTCGCCAAGCCGATCAAGGCGCAGCGGTTATCGGCAGGCCTCTATGCGGTCAGCGGGGTGAGTGGCAATGGGCGCGTCGAGATGATTGATGCCAAGGGCAAGGTCCATCGCTTCGATCCCGACCGTGTCCGGCCCGGACAGGACAATCGCATCGCGCTTCATGAGCCGAAAGAACGAACCATCCATACCGGTGACCGCATCCGCTGGACCACGAACGACCATCAGCGCGGGCTACTCAATGCCGACCGCGCCACGGTAACGTCCCTCGGCAAGTCCCATGTCGAAATTGAGACGTCGACCGGTATGAAGCTGTCACTGGCGAAAACCGATCCCATGCTAGCCCGGTTCGATCTGGCCTATGCCTATAATGCCCACATGGCGCAGGGCATGACCGCTGACAAAGCGATCGTCGTGATGGAAGCGCGCGATACCAAGTTGCTCACCAAACAGAACTTCCTCGTTTCGGTCACCCGAGTGCGCGATGATCTCACCGTCTATGTCGATCAGGCGGACAAGGCCCAGCGCAAACTGGAATTGCAGTCCGGCGAAAAGACTTCGGCACTGGGGACCGTTGGCGAGAGAGAATCCAAAGCTCCGGAACTCGAACTGCAGCGCGACCGGGTCAAACCCTTCGAAATCGGCCTGTAGCTACCGGCTCGGCCAGCCCAGCATCTTGTAGGGAACCGGGAACGCATCGAGCAGCATCACTCCCCATGCATCGAGCAGTTCTCGTCGCCGGACCATGAAAGCAGCGCGGTTGTAGGCCCCTTCCGATCCCGACACCCCTTCAGGGATGTGGGCCAGGATCAGATCGATCACATGCCGGTCGCCCGGCGAACCGTTGCGTTCGGCCCATTCGTTCATGATCGTCGAGAACGACGCGCGCCAGCCATGCGGGACGTGGCGGCCCTGATAGCCACAGCGGTTGTAGAAGTAGGATAGCGTGTTCTCGCTCATCGGGCGACGCGCATTGCGGTTCGACGGGAACACCAGCGGCCCGCGACCGGTCAGTGCCCATGCCGCGCGCAATACATCGACCGCTTGGGGTGACAGAGGCACAAGGTGCTCAAAGCCTTCGTCAGTCTTGAGCTCTTTGTCGAGCTTCATCCGGTGTGCTGGCACGCGCCACAGCGCATCGGCGCATGGCGCATCGCTTTGCCACTCCACGCCCTCGATCTCGGTCCACGGCAATGCCCGGATCATGCCGGGGCGTTGCGCCGTCAGCGCCAGAAAGCGCGACGCCAGCTTGGTCAGCGGCGAGGCCGGATCGGCCTCGGTCTTGCGCAGCATGTCCTGCAATTGATCGAGCGACAGAAACGCCGGTCGCTTCTTTGAACGCGGCACCGGCTTCAGGGCTTTGGTCACGATAGCCGCCGGATCGCGAGTCCCTGCGCCCTCGGCAATCGCATGGACGAACACCGCCGACATGCGCTGGCGCACCCGATGTGCCGTCTCGATCGCGCCGCGCTTCTCGATCTTGCGCAGCACCGAGAGCACCATAGGCTCGTCGATCTCCGAAATTGGCAATTTGCCAACCCAGGGGAACACTTCCTTCTCCAGGCTCCCGATCACGTCTTGCGAATGGATCGGTGTCCAGCGGTCCTTTTGCAGGTCGTACCAGCCTCGTGCCAGCGCTTCGAAGGTGTTGGTGGCCGCCACCGCGCGTTCAACCTTCGCCTTTGCTGCCTCAATCCCCGGATCGCGGCCATCCGACAGGAGCCGCCGCGCATCGGCCTTACGATCGCGTGCTTCCTTCAGGCCCATATCGGGGTAGCGACCCAGAACCAGCCGCCGTTCCTTGCCGGCAAAACGATATTTGAGCCGCCAGCTGCGCAGTCCGGCCTTCGACACGAACAGATACAACCCTTCGGAATCGGAAAGCTTGTAATCCTTTGTTTTCGGCTTGGCCTGTCTTACGGCCATGTCGGTCAGCATAAATGCCCCCAGATTTGCGATCCTACGCCCCCTTCCGTGCCCCCGGATTGATGCGGATGCAGGCAGACATATCGAAACAAATAGGGAACAATGATGGCCGCAAAATCCCGGAAATACAAGGAAATTAGCGCTTTATTGGAAGGCCTCGGATCGCGAGGTGGCGGAGAGGGTGGGATTCGAACCCACGTTACGGTTGCCCGTAAACCGCATTTCGAGTGCGGCGCATTCGACCTCTCTGCCACCTCTCCGCAAGGGGTGCCCGATCGCGCGACAAACGCTGTGTGGTCGAGGAAGCGCGCGGTTAGCGGACCGGCGCGCCTTTGCCAAGCCCCGTTGGTCGCATGTCGGGGGATCGCGCCGCTACAACGCTTGTTTCGCATGCGCACAAATCCTATATTCGCTTTCATGAATCGCGCGACTTACTATTCGCCGCAGGCCGGTCGTCTCATCGACGCACCGCGCCAGACCAGAGCCCGCTTCGCCATCGGCGATGTCGTCAAGCACCGCCATTACGATTTTCGGGGGGTCGTTTTCGATATCGATCCGGTCTTCGCAAACAGCGAGGAGTGGTATCAGTCGATCCCGGCGGACGTGCGGCCCACGCGCGAACAGCCGTTCTACCATCTCCTCGCCGAGAACGAGGACGCGAGCTACGTCGCCTATGTCAGCCAGCAAAACCTGCTCGGCGATGCCGAAGGCGGGCCGGTCGATCATCCCTCGCTGGCCGAGATGTTCGAGGATTTCGCCGACGGGCGCTATCGCCTGCGGCAGGGGCTGGCGCACTAACGGGATTTCAGCCGGCGGGGCGCGTGCCTCGCAAGTGCCGCGTGCGATCCACACCCGCGATCATCGGAGCTGCCCCGACGCTGCGCTCAAAGCGCAGGTAGGACAGCGACGAGGTCTTGATATACCAGCGCCCGTCGACCTTCTCGTAGGTTTCGAGATAGTGGCCCCAGCCGTGGGTCTGGCTGCCATCGGTGTAGATGTTGTAGTCCTCCAGCGCCCAGACACCTGAGGCGGTGGTCTCACCGGTCATCTCGATTTCCGGCATGTGTCCCTGGTGCACGCTCTGCACGATGCCCAGATTCTTTACGGACTCGACAAATTCGTCCCGGCTCGTGGTCCTTTCGCCGCCTGCCCCGCTGGTGTCGAAAATAACGTCCGGCGTGAAGATCTGCGCGTAGTTCTCCCAGTCCTGCGCATCCAGAAAGCGGAAATAGCGGGCCTTGAGCTTCTTGATTTCCTCGATGTCATCCATGGCATGCTCTCCCTTCTTCCGCATCCTGCGGCTTCAGGTCTTCAGTTTCCAGCCCGAACGCAGAACCAGATAGGTAATGATCGCCAGTGCGAGGTTCACCAGGCCCATCGCCACCGCTGCCTGCATCACGGCGGCGTTGGTATCGCCGATGTCGCTCTGCCCCAGGAAGCCGAAGCGGAAGCCGGAAATGATGTAGAAGAACGGATTGGCGCGGCTGATCGCCTGAAAGACAGGAGCAAGATTGCTGATGACATAGAACGTGCCCGACAGCAGCGAGAGCGGCGCGATGATGAAATTGGTGATCGCGGCGTTGTGATCGAACTTGTCGGCCCAGATCGAGGACAACAGGCCGAGGATCGACAGGAACGCCGAACCCATCAGGCCGAACCACACGACGGCCCAGGGATGCGCCAGCGAAAGGTCTACCCCCGGCCACAGCAGCATCGCGCCGTAGAGTGCCAGCCCCACCATCACCGCGCGAGTCATCGCCGCACCGACCATGGCCAGCAGCAGTTCGCCTTCCGACAGCGGCGGCATCAGGAAATCGACGATGGTGCCCTGCATCTTGCCGGAGAGGAACGAGAAGCTGGCATTGGCAAAGGCGTTCTGCATCATGCCCATGACGATGAGGCCCGGCGCGACAAAAGTCGCGAAATTGACGCCGAGCACCTCGCGCCCGCCACGCCCCAGCGCCACCGAAAAGATCACGAGAAACAGCAGGGTGGTGATCGCCGGCGCCCAGATCGTCTGGGTCTGGACCTTGAAGAAACGCCGCACCTCCTTCATATATAGGGTCTTCAGGCCGATCCAGTTGACGCGGTGGATCACCGGCTCACCCTTTGGCGCAAAGCCGGATGCGGACGGCCCGTTAACGGATTCGGTCAAGGCGGGTTGATCGGTCATCACGCGGCGACTATCGGCTGCCTGCCGCACTGGCAAGCGGGCTTTGCTCGCTACTACGAGGAACGGAATTGCAATGAGCTGGACCGACGAGCGGATCAAGAAGCTGACCAAGATGTGGGAAAGCGGTGCCACCGCAAGCCAGATCGCCGACGAACTTGGCGGGGTCAGCCGCAATGCCGTGATCGGCAAGGCGCACCGGCTGGGCCTCAAGGCGCGGCCGTCCCCGGTCAAGCCGAACGAAAAGGAAGTGAAGGCCAAGACCGCCAAGAAGGCGAAACCGGCCGCCCCGCCCGCGCCCGCCAAGGAAGCGAAACCGGCGAAGCCCGCCAAGGCCGAGCCGAAACCGGCTGCCGAACAGCCCGAGGTCGAGGCGAAGCCGGAGCCGGCCGTCACGCCGTCCATCCCTGCCCCCGCCATGCCCGAGCGGCCCCGGATCGTCTCGGTCGGCCCCGGCGGCTTCCTGCGTCAGGGCCCCGGCGACCAGCAGGCGCCTATCCCGCCAGCGCCGCCGCGCCGCCTTGTCCCGGCCAAGCCTAGCCCGGAGATCGCCGACAAGACCAGCCTGCTCGATCTCAACGATCGCATCTGCCGCTGGCCGATGGGCCATCCGGGCGAGCCCGATTTCCATTTCTGCGGCGAGAA
>JAGREJ010000004.1:53018-56242 GCA_020446595.1 Novosphingobium sp.
CCGCGCGGCGCGCGCCGTCCGCCCCCGCCGCTGCCGTTCGGCGGTCCGCGCGTTCGCTAGGGTCCGGTCGGTTCCGGCGCGGTGACAGGCGCCGCGTCGCCATCCTTCCTCTCGTGGCTGAGCCTGAGGAACAGGCTCACGATGCCCGCCATGACGGTGAGCGCCGCGATCCAGCCCATGGCCAGACGGAAACCGAAAGGTGAAGGAAGCTCCGCGCCGGTCGGCGAGATGGCGGGATTGGTCGCCAGCATCAGGGCGGTAATCTGCGCGCCGATGGCAAGCGCCATGCTCATCACCACGCGCACCCCGCCAATCGCCTCGCTGGTGCGGTTTTCGGGCACCGATTCGACGATGATGTTCGGTATCGAGGTGTTGAGCATCGTCGATCCGAACGAAATAAGGCACAACAGGGCGACCATGGCCACGACGGTGCTGGGCAGGCTCATGGCGAGGAGCCAGCCCGTAGTGGCCAGCGCCGCTCCTACGAGGACGGGTATACGCATGCCGCTGCGCTTCTGCATCCAGCCTTGAAACGGCCCGGCGACGAAGGAAGTGACATTGGACGGCAGCTTGACGAGTCCCGCCACGGTTGCGCTCAGGCCAAGCCCGGCCATCGTCCAGGCAGGCGACTGCATGTAGGTCGAGGAGATCATCGCGATCTGGAGCGTGCCCATCGACAGGCACACGACCAGCGCATTGGTTATCGCCACATTGCGCGTCGCCATGAGTCTCAGGTCGATAAACGGTTCCTGCGCCCGGAGGCTGCGGCGTCCCCATATATAGAGAATGGCCACGCCCAGGGCCACCAGACCAAGCACGAGCGGATCGAGCCAGCCGCTCTCCTTGGACAGGCTGATGCCCAGCAGCATGGCGGTGATGCCCGGCAGGGGCAGCACGCCCTCGACCCAGTCGATGGGGAATTTCGGCGGATTTCCCGCCCTGGCGGGAATCCACACCGCCACCACGATATTTGCGATCAGCAGCAGGATCGCGCTCGCCGCGAACAGCCATTGCCAGTCGAAGTGGTCGATGATGTAGCCGCCCAGCACCAGACCCACGGCGGTGCCGAAGCCCTGCGCCGTCGTCATGAAGCCGACCGCGACCGGCACCCGCTCGGACGGCAGCGACTCACGCAGGATGCCGATCGAGAGCGGGAGCGTGGCCGAAGCGAGGCCCTGAAGCATGCGCCCGACCAGCACCAGCGCGAACATGCTGGTCAAGGCGCTCAGCGTCGAACCCAGCACCGCGCCGAAGACCATCCACTGCATCACGCGTTTGCGCCCGTAGATGTCGCCCAGCCGCCCCGCCATGAGCGCAGCGCCGGCACCGACCAGCGTGTGAATGGTAAGCAGCCAGACCGCCGTCACCGGATCGCCGAACTCGCGGATCAGCGTCGGCAGCGCGGCGAAGATCATCGAAACCTCGAAGACGGCGGCAACCTGCGCGACGAGCAAGGCGACTATGACATTCCGGTATTCCGATCGCATCGCCCTCATCTCTCCCCCGGCTCAGCCTTGTCGCTCCTCACACGAATTGGCGTGGCTGGCAATGGGAGGGGACTGGAGCCTGGCTCCAGCAATTGCATTGCTTCTGTAATCCGCGCCACGTAGCATCGTCGCGAACCGGGAGTGAAGGAGAGTGACCATGGCCGTTTCGTTGCACACCGTTGTCGTGGGCGCCTATCAGCAGATGCTGCCGCAGGCGGCGCGCCTGATCGACAAGGCCGAAGCGCACTGCAACGAGACGGGCACGTCGCCGGAAGACCTGTGCAAGGCCTGCATGTCGCCTGACATGTGGCCGCTGTCCAAGCAGTTCGAGCAGATTGCGCACCATTCGGCAAATGCCATCAAGGCTGTGCGCGAAGGCAATTTCTCGCCCCTGCCGGGAGACTTCCCGCACGACTTTGCCGCCATGCGCAAGGAGATCGCCGACGCGAAAGCAGCGATCGATGCCATCGATCCGGGCGAACTCGATTCAATTGCCGACAAGGACGTGCTGTTCAAGGTCGCCAGCTTCGAGATGCTGTTTTCGGCGGGCGACTTCCTGATGTCGTTCAGCCTGCCCAATTTCTATTTCCACGTTACGACTGCCTACAACATCCTCAGGATGAGCGGCGTTAAGATCGGCAAGACGGACTATCTGGGCAAGATGCGCACCAAGGGGTGAGCGGAGTTAAAGCGCCCCTCCCGAAGGGTCGATCAGGGTCTTGCAGCCGGTCTTGGTGGTCATCAGTTTCTCGAACGCCTCTGGCACTTCGTCCAGTCCGATGGTCGAGGTATGCATGGCCGACGGATCGAGCGCGCCGCTGGCCATGGCATCGAGCACGGCTGCGAAATCCTCGTGCATGTAGCAATTGGAAAAGCCCAGGGTCAGCTCGCGCTTGACCGCCATGTTGGGATGGAAGTGGTCCTGATCGAAGCACACGCCGACCACCATGATCGTCGCCTCATAGGCCGCGATTTCGATGGCCTGCTGGATGAGGCCGGGCACGCCCACGCATTCGAAAATGACATCCGGACGTTTTCCGGCGATTTGCTCAATCCTTTCGAGCAACGGCTCGGCTGACGGGTCGATCGCCGCATCGGCCCCCATGGCCATGGCGAGATCGCGCCGCTCCTCGCTCATTTCCGAGACGATCACCTTGGCCGCACCCGCGATCTTCGCGAACTGCACCACGCCCGCACCGATCGGGCCGGTGCCGATCACCAGCACGACGCTATCCTTGCCGATGGGTGTGCGCGACACCGCCCGGCGCGACACCGACAGCGGCTCGACCATGGCGGCGTTGTCGAAGGTAACGCCATCGGGAACCTTGTGCAGCGAATGGGTGGGCACCACAGTATGCTCGGCATAGGCGCCCGAGTGGTCGAGCGAATAGCCGGTGAACACGATCCGCTCGCACAGGCCGATCTTGTCCTGAAGGCAGGCCTCGCACTGGCCGCAATGGTGGATCGGCAATGAGACGACCCGGTCGCCCACCCGCCAGTCGCCCACGCCTTCGCCCAGTTCGTCGATCACGCCTGCAAATTCATGCCCGAAGACGATACCGCCCGGAAAGTTCCCGGCCTCCTTGACGTGCAGGTCCGAACCGCAGATGCCGACGCGCGCGACCCGCAGGCCGACTTCGCCCGCGTTCGGATGCGGCTGTTCGACATCGCGCACGGCGAGTGGCTCGTCTTTGCTGGTGTAGACGGCGGCGCGCATCAGGTTCTCTCCCGTATTAA
>JAGREJ010000004.1:56351-56624 GCA_020446595.1 Novosphingobium sp.
TCCTTCAGGAACGCCGGGACGTGATCGGGATCACCGCCACCGCCGCCATCGCGGTCACGCCGCGGACCGCGGTCCCGGTCACGACCGCCACCGCGGCCGCCACGGTCGCCGCGCGGACCACGACGGTCGCCACGATCACCCCTCGGCTCGCGCGGTTCGCGCGGCGGACGGGTGTCTTCCAGCTCCTCGCCGGTTTCCTGGTCGACGACGCGCATCGACAGGCGAACCTTGCCGCGATTGTCGATCTCCAGCACCTTGACCTTCACTTCCTGG
>JAGREJ010000085.1 GCA_020446595.1 Novosphingobium sp.
CTGATGGGCCGATTACGCACATCACCCTTGGAACCCACCTGCATTACGTGATGAAAGTACTGAAGGACTTGCCCTATCCGGTGGTCACGGCGGTCAATGGTCCTGCGGCGGGCTTCGGCTTTTCCTTCGCTCTGGCGGGCGACATGGTGGTCGCGGCGCGATCCGCCTTCTTCCTTTCGGCATTCCGGCGGCTTGGCGTCTCACCCGATGGCGGATTGAGCTGGATGCTGCCACGCATCGTCGGCTGGGCGCGGGCCAAGGAACTGATGGTGATGGGCACACGCCTTCCCGCCGAACAGGCGCTGGAATGGGGCCTTGTCAATCGGGTCTATGACGATGCGACGTTCCGCGAAGAAGCCCTGGCGCTCGCGCGGGAGCTGGCAGCGGGGCCGACGCTGGCGATCGGCATTACCCGCCGCCTGTTCTGGGAGGGCTGGTCGCGGAGCTATGAGGAACAGATCGATGAGGAGGAGCGATCGCAGCCGCAAACCTTCGCGTCGCGGGACGCCGTCGAAGGCGTGCGTGCCATGCTCGGAAAGCGCGAGGCGAAGTTTACCGGGAAATAGCCCGCATCAGGCCGGATCGAGCGTCACCTCGACCTTGCTGAAGCCGTTGATGAAGACGTTCTCGAGCCGCTCGACCTTGCCGGTCACGCGCGGCCGAATGTCGAGCCGGATCATCTCCTCGATCAGCGTGCGCAACTGCAATTCGGCCAGCCGCGCGCCGACGCAGCGGTGGACGCCGTAGCCGAAGGCAACATGACGGCGAGCATTCTCGCGATCGACCTTGAGCGCGTAGGGATCGTCAAACACGGTCTCGTCGCGATTGGCGGACTTGTACCACAGGATGACCTTGTCGCCCTTCTTGATGGTCTGGCCGTCCAGCTCGTAGTCCTCCTGCGCCGTTCGACGCATGTGGGCCACGGGCGTCACGAAACGGATGCATTCCTGAACCGCGTTCGGGATCAGCGAAGGATCGGCTTCCAGCTTGGCGCGTTCCTTGGGAAACCGATGGAAGCCTTCGGCAATGCCCGACATGGTGTTGCGGGTCGTATCCACGGCGCCGACGATCAGCAGCGACATGTTGGCCGAAAATTCCATCGGATCCATCTCGGGCATTTCCTCGGAGTGGATCAGGCGTGACAACAAGTCAGGCGCGGGCGGAGCATTGAGCCGCTGCTGCCACAGCTTGTACATGCACATGCCCATCTCGCCGGTGATTTCCTTGCGCAGATCCTCAAGTTCTTTGGTCGCGCCGAGCCTGAGGTCGCTCTGCCAGTCCGACCAGTAGGTCAACGCGTGGCGGTGCTCCCAGGGAAAATCGAAAATGATCGCGAGCATGCCGGTAGTCAGCTCGATCGAGACCTTTTCCACCCAGTTGAACTGCTCGCCGCGCGGCAGGCTTTCCAGCACCTCGATCGTGCGCTCGCGCACCCGTCCGCTGAGCCGCACCATCTCGGCAGGCGTGAAGGCGGGGGCGACGGCGCGGCGGCGTTTGGTGTGCTCGGGCGCGTCCATGGCGATGAAGGTCTTGCCGCGCCCTTCGCGCTTGGCCTCTTCGGTCGAATCCTGAATGACCATGCCACCCGCTTCGTAGCCGGAAGCGAAAATCTTCGGCAACGCCTCGACATGCTGGATGTTCTTGACCGTGGTGATGTTCCAGTAATCGCCTTGCGGCGTGCCAGTCACCTTGTTGACCGGCTGCTGCGCGCGCATTTCCTTGAATATCTCATGGACCGATTCGTCACCGAACTTCTTCGGATCGCTGACGTCCCACGGCTGGTCATGCACGGTCTGCGCTTCGGGATGATCGCCCAGATACTTGTCCAGTGCTTCCTGCGCGCTTGGCGACAAGCGATAGTCGGTATCGGCCAGCACGTCGGCTTGGTCGGTCATTTGCGGTCCCTTCCCGTGTCGTTGCTGGGGGCGTGATAGTCGAAACGGGTCGGCGATGCCAAGCGAGTCTCGCCCGTGAGTTTGCGGCGCAATGGCAAGGCTAGGGGACCGGACGTCTCCGGGCTCTTGCCGCGTTGCAGCAAGCGCACTATGGGGTCTCCCACGTCACGGGTTCTTCGTCGCGAATTTCGGTTTGGGGCGAAGCGAAGAGGGAAGCGGGTGAGGAGCATTGCTCCAACTCCCGCGCTGCCCCCGCAACTGTGACCGGGGAGCGAACCCCACAAGCCACTGGTGAGCGATCACCGGGAAGGCGGGGCGAGCGACGATCCGGGAGCCAGGAGACCTGCCCATGACGGTCGTTCCGCGCCGGGCGGGGTGTACCGGAATGCAGCGTGGACCGCGTGAATTCGTGCGCGGGCCTCTCGCCATGAACGGCATCACGTTCATGTGTGTGGAGGTTTCATGCGTAAATATCTGTTTTTGATTGGTTGTACCCTTGCGTCTCCGGCGCCTGCGTTCGCTCAGGTAGAGGGTTGGAGTGGGCCAGAGGAGGAAAATGTCATCCTCCCGATCGGTCGCCGGACGCCTGCGGAGGAAATCACGGTGCTGGGTGCGGGGACCGAGCAGCGGATAGAGGATGTCGGCCAGTCGATCAGCGTGATGGGCGCGGACGAACTGGACTCGATCCAGTCGCCCGATCTTGCGACAGTCATCCAGCGCCTGCCCGGCGTCTCGCTCAGCCGCAACGGCAGCATGGGCAGTCTGACCAGCCTGTTCGTGCGCGGCGCAAGCTCGCAACAGGTGCTGGTCATGGTCGATGGCATCCGCGTCGCCGACGTGGCCTCGCCCGGAGGCGGCACCGATCTGGGCACGCTTTCTGCCAGCGGACTTGGCAAGGTCGAATTGCTGCGCGGCTCCAACTCGGTGGTCTGGGGATCGGATGCTATCGGCGGCGTGCTGGCGGTCACCACCCGCGCCATAGACGACGGCGCGGTGGCCAGCGTCGAATATGGCGCACGCAATTCGCTTAATGCCGAGGCGGGCTTCGGCATGCAGGAAAGCTCCTACGAATTCGCGGTGACTGGCGGTTATTCGGAGACCGATGGCTTCTCCTCGGCGGCGAGTGGTACCGAGCCTGACGGCTTCCGCCAGTGGCGTGCGCAGGGCAGGGCGCGGATCGGGATCGTACAGAATCTCGGCGTCAATCTTGCGGGCCGCTGGGCCGACAGCAGGCTGGAATTCGACGGTTTCTCGTTCGATCCACCCTACGACCTGATCGACACGCCCGAATATTCGAATATCGAGGAATGGTCGGTGCGCGGCGGTGTCGAATATGTCGATGCGAACCTGCGGCTCGAAGCTGCCTATGCGCTGCACGATCTCCAGCGCGACAACTTCAATCCCGATTTCGGGCCTGATCCGAGCTTCTCGGCGAAGGGGCGCGACCGTCGCGCCGAATTCAAAGGCAGCTACGATCTCTCGAACGGCTTGCGTCTCACTTTCGGCGCGGATCATCTGTGGGAACGCTTCTCCACGACTTACGATACGCGCAAGAAGGCGAACAGCAGCAGCGCCCATGCCTTGCTCGGCTGGTCGGGAGAGCGGCTCAATCTGGCTGCCGGGGCGCGGATCGACGACCATTCGGGCTTCGGCAGCGAATGGACATTCGGCGCGAACGGGTCGTTCGAACTGGGGGAAGGCTGGCGTGTTCGGGCCAGCTACGGCGAAGGCTTCAAGGCCCCGACGCTCTATCAGCTCCATTCGGACTACGGTAACACCGCGCTCATGCCGGAGCGCAGCAGGAGCTATGACCTTGGCGTCGAAAAGGGTGACCGCAATGCGCCGCTGCATCTGGCGCTCACCCTGTTCCGGCGCGACAGCCGTGACTTGATCGACTTTGCCGCCTGTTCGGGCGAGGTCTGCATCACGCGTCCGTTCGGGCGGTATGAGAATGTCGGCAAGGCGCGGGCGCAGGGCGTGGAAGTCGAGCTTGGTGCGCGTTTGTCGGAGAACTTCCGTGCGCAGGCTGCCTATACTTGGCTCAAGGCCAGGGATCGCACTCCCGACGGCTTCAATCAGGGCAACGATCTTGCCCGCCGGCCGCGCCATTCGGTGACCGTGGCGGTGGACTGGACGACGCCTCTGGCGGGTCTTGTGCTTGGCGCGGACCTGCGCATGGCGGGCAACAGCTATGACGATGCGGGCAATTTCACCCGGCTCGACGGTTATGCCACAGGCACCTTGCGCGCTTCGCTGCCGGTGACCGACAAGATCGAGCTGTTCGGTCGCGTCGAAAACGTGACCGACACGCGTTACGAGACAGCGGCGGGTTATGCGACGGCAGGCCGGTCGGGCTATCTGGGGGCGAGGGCAAGGTTCTGAGACTTCCTATCCATTCGTCATCCCCGCGCACGCGGGGATCCAGATTGCGGAGTTGGTTCCGACTTTGCTGGATTCCCGCTCTTGCGGGAATGACGGTGGGTGGATGTCATCAACAGTCCGATCCGGCGCCTGCCAACGTTCACCCCACGATCGTCTCGCTCAATCCGTGTAGCGATGCGGTGCTGGCCGAAGTGGCCGCGCCGGGGCAGGTTGTGGCTATCTCGCACTATAGTCAGGATCCGGCATCGTCCTCGATGGACCTTGAAAAGGCAGCGCAGTTCCGCACCGTCTCGGGTTCGGCGGAGGAAGTGCTGGCGCTGCGCCCCGATCTGGTCGTGGCGGACCAGTTCCTTGCTCCCGCCACGCGTTCGGCGCTGGAGCGGGCGGGCATGGAGGTCGTGACAGTGCCTATCGCCCGCAATGTCGAGGAAAGCCGCGCGCAGGTGCTCGACCTCGCGCGGCTGACGGGGGACGAGAACCCCGGTATTCTCCTCAATGCCCGGATCGACGCCGCGCTCGCTCGCGCCGCCGCTCCAAGGGGCAACGCGCCGATTCCGGCAGTGGTGTGGCAGGCGGGCGGGATCGTTCCGGGGCGTGACACGCTGGTGGCCGATCTGCTGGCGCGCACCGGCTTCATGCTCGCCAGCGCGGCGCAGGGGATGGGGCAAGCCGATCATCTGCCGCTTGAAGCATTGGTGGCCGATCCTCCCGATGTGCTGTTCATTGCCGCCGACACCCGTGCGCAAGAGAACCGCGCGCTGACCCACCCCGCGCTCGATGCTCTGGCGGGAACGCGGCGGGCGGACCTCGATCCCTCGCTGTTGTGGTGCGGCGGGCCGACCATCGTGCGCGCGGTCGAGCGGCTCGCGCAGGTGAGGAAGAGCCTGTGAGCGGGCGGGCAATCTCTTTGCTGGTGGCCGCAATTGTGCTGGCCCTGCCGCTCTCCCTGCTGGCGGGGCGCGTCTGGCTTGATCCCTTCGATCCGCATCTGCGCAACGCCGCCGTGATCCTGATCGAACTGCGGCTGCCTCGTGCCGTGCTCGCTCTGACTGTCGGGGCGGGGCTCGGCGCGGCGGGCGCGGCGATGCAGGGCTACCTGCGCAATCCGCTTGCCGATCCGGGCCTGTTCGGCATCGCTCCGGGCGCGGCGCTGGGTGCAGTGCTGAGCTTCTGGACCGGCTGGGCGGCGACCGGCTGGGCGCTGCCGCTGTTCGCCCTGATCGGCGCGGGCGGGGCCATGGCGTTGCTGGCGCTGATTGCAGGCCGGAGCGGAGGGATCGCTCTGTTCACGCTTGCGGGCCTGATGATCGCCAGCCTTGCAGGCGCCCTGATGAGCCTTGCGATCAGCCTGTCGCCCACGCCCTTCGCGATGAGCGAGATCGTGGTGTGGCTGATGGGCGCGGTGGCCGACCGCTCGTGGCGCGACGTGTGGATTGCCCTGCCGCTGACACTCGCCGGGATCGCGTTGTTGATCGCGGCGGGCCGCTCGCTCGATGCGCTCACGCTGGGCGATATGGCGGCGCGTTCGCTGGGGGTCGAGCCGCGAAGGCTGCAGGTTCTGCTGATCGGCGGCATCGGGCTGACTGTGGGGGCGGGCGTCGCGGTAGCCGGAATCATCGGCTTCGTCGGGCTGATCGTGCCGCATCTGATCCGGCCTTTGACAGACCGCAAGCCAAGCTCGCTGATCGTGCCTAGCGCCCTGGCGGGGGCCTTGTTGCTGCTGCTGGCCGACATGCTTTGCCGCGTGTTGCCGCTGGCGGGAGGCGAATTGCGGCTCGGCATCGCGCTCAGCCTGATTGGCGCGCCGTTCTTCCTGCATCTGCTGCTCAGGATGAGGCGGGAACTGGCATGATTCTGTCCGCCGAGAATCTCAGCCTGACGCGCGGGCGCAATCTGGTGCTCGACCGCGTGACCATTGCGCTCGAACCGGGCACGGTGACCGCGATCTGCGGACCGAACGGGGCGGGCAAGTCGAGCCTGCTGATGACCTTGGCGGGGCTGTTGAAACCCGTGGCAGGCCGTGTCGAACTGGATGGCGAGCCGCTCGCCAGCCTGCATCCGCGCCAGCGCGCGCAGGCTATCGGCTATCTTCCGCAGACACCCGAGGTCGCCTGGGATGTCTCGGTCGCGAATCTCGTTTCGCTAGGTCGCCTGCCACACCGCGACGCGGGAGACGCTGCCGTGGCCCACGCGCTCGATTCCGCCGATCTAGGCTCGCTGGCGCAACGCCCGGTCTCGACCCTGTCCGGCGGCGAAAAGGCCCGCGCCTTGCTCGCCCGCGTACTGGCCGGCGAACCGCGCTGGATCCTCGCCGACGAGCCGCTCGCCGCGCTCGACCTCGCGCATCAGCTGGCAATGCTGGCAACGCTGCGGACCGAGGCGGAAAGTGGAACGGGCGTGGTGCTGGTGCTCCACGATCTCACTCTCGCGATGAACCATGCCCAGCGCGTGCTGGTCCTGCGCGAAGGACGGCTGCTGGCCGATGGCCCGCCTGAGCATGCCCTGAGCAGTGAGGTCATTGCCCAGGGTTGGAATGTGCAGGCGCGCTGGCTGGGGGAGCCGGGCGCGTGGGCGCTCGCGGTATCCTGATCGCCCCTGCGCTTGCGCCTTGCGCGCACCCGTGCAATTCGCAATCGCGATTCGAAACAAGGCCATGGAACCGGAGAGCAGCGCATGAGCGAAGAACCCCACATGCTGGTCGATGTCGTCGAGGACAATATCCTCGTCGCCACATTCAACCGGCCAGAAAAGCTCAATGCGATGGGCGCGCCGCTCATGGAGATTCTCGAAAACGCCGTGCTGCGCTTTCGCGACAGCCCTGAACTCAAGGTCATGCTGATAAAGTCCAAGGGGCGTTACTTTTCCGCCGGAGCCGATCTCAAGGCGGGCGGCGGCGGCGGTGGCGGCGCAGGCTTCACGCAGGACCGCGGTTCGGGAGTGCGCGAGGCTCACCGCCTGCTCACGATGCGCCGCGTCTGGGACGAGATGGAAGCGATCGAGAAGCCCTTTGTCGTCGCCCACCACGCCCGCTGCGTCGGCGGCAGTCTCGAAATGTCGCTGTCATGCGACTTCCGGCTCGCGGCGACGAGCGCAAGCTACTCGTTCCCAGAGGGCAATTTCGGGCTCTTGCCCGCGACCAACGGGGTCAGCCGACTGGTGCGGCTGGTCGGGCCGCACTGGACCAAGCTGATGATTATGGCGAACACGCCCATCACTGCCGACGAAGCACGGATCGCGGGCCTTGTGCACAAGGTCTTCCCGGACGAGAGCTTCGAACATGACGTGATGGAATTCTGCCGCCATGTGGCCAAACAGAACGGCGAATTCATGGGCACGGCCAAGGTCGCGATCGAGCTGGCCGCCGAACTGAGCCGCCACGATGCCGCCCAGGTCGAGCGTATGGCCAATTCGGTGCTGACGCTCAGCCCCGACTACGCCGAGCTTACCCGCGCTCACAACGAGAACGTAGGCAAGGGCAAGGGGCCGAAGTAGGGGGACTCCTGCGACGACTCGCTAACCATCGCTGAAAATGGACGAACGCGGCGTTTCTGTCGCCGCGTCCGCCCAAGGTATCGGAGAGTGGATTGATCCTCCTCTCCGCATGCCCGGTTTGCCGGTCGCTCGAGCAAACCGGGAAATCTGCGACACCGGCCTGCCTCGCCGCCCTGCAGTGCCCTAGTTGGCGACCAGCGTGATCACGGCGGTTCGCGCCTTTGCCTGAACCGGCCCGCTTTGCACCGCGCTTGCGATTGCGAGGCTGCGTGAATCGGTGGCCGAAGCAATCGCGGATGTCTCGCAGACGAGCTGATCGTACCACTCGGCGCGGTTGTTCGTTCCGATCCCGCAGACCATTTCGGCGGCCTTGTGAATGCGCTGGTCGAGACGGTTTAGCCCTTCCGAGCTTGTCAGATCGAGGTCGCCATAGCGGACCTGTGCTGTCGGTTTGCTGCCTTCGGACTGGCCTGCCCAGGCGGGGCTGGCGTTTGCAAGTGCTGCCATCAGTACGGCTGCTGCAACTTTCATCGTATGCGTAACCATTTCTGATTCTCCCTATTCGCCCACCGCGATGTGGAGCCTGGAGAATCTGAGAAAGTGCCGAGACTGTCGCTGCTATCGATCCGATATTTTCCTGATCGGAACCCGATGATTGGCAATAATCAGGTGTCAACGGGGTAGGAGCCGCGCGAATTTCATGACAGGCTCGTTATCGGTAACCTCACAGGCGGCACCGAGGCATCGATCGACGTGGCTTCGCAGGACCAGACACCGGATGAGTCGAATGAAGCGGCCATCGTCTTGGCGCACTGTGAGCCGTTCGTCCTCGGTCCTCTGACCGTCGATCCTCGTCTGCGCAGTATCGAAGTCGGGAGCACAAGGCACCTTCTCGAGCCTCGGGTTATGCAGGTGCTCGTCCTGCTTTCGCGCAAGTCCGGCATTCCGGTTACGCGCGACGAACTGATCGAGCGTTGCTGGGATGGGCGGATCGTCGGCGACGATGCCATCCACCGCGTGATTTCGAGACTGCGGATTCTATTGCGAGAAATCGCGCCAAACGCCGTCTCGGTCGAGACCGTGGCACGGGTGGGGTACCGGCTGATTGTCGAGCCGGACAGCGACACCTTGACGCCGGAGGTGCAGGCAGGAAGACACGGACTTTCGATTTTCAGGCCCATGACGCTGATCCTGTCAGCAATATTTGTGGCGGTCTGCGCGCTCGGTGTCATTGCCTGGAAGCTGTCATATCCTGCAGCTCCGGTTGCGCTTGCCGTGCTGCCGTTCGAAACCAGCGATCGCGATCTGGAGCCGCTTGCTGACGGCTTTTCGCAAGACCTCTTGGTACCCTTGGCCCGCAACCCCGGTTTGCGGGTTATCGGGCGTCAATCGACGTGGCAATACAAGGGGAAATCCCTCGATCTGCGCCGGATTGGCCGACAACTCGGTGTGGACTATCTCGTCGCTGGCACACTCTCAAGGGACAGGAAGAGGGTGCTTGTTCGCGTTTCCGTCATTCGCGCAAGCGATGCGGCAACGACTTGGTCGCAGTCCTTCACCGGAGCGACACAAGAATTGCAGCCGCTTCACCGGGCCGCGGCCAATGGCATTGCGGTTGCGCTCGATGCAGGCATGACCGGCAAGGCGCGCGCCGAGAGCAGGGTCGATGGCGAAGCCTATACGCTTTATCTCAGGGCGCGCGGCCTGTTCCATAAGCGTACCGACCAAAGTCTCGAGGGTGCAAAGACACTTCTCCTCGAAGCGGTGCGCATCGATCCCGATTTTGCGCCAGCCTGGGCCTATCTGGGCGGTGTGGGGGCCATGTTCGGCGACAAGCAGATAGGCCTCCCGGCGGAAACGGGATTGAAGACCATCACGCCACGAGGCGCTTTGGAAAGGGCGCTCAAGCTCGATCCCGACTTGGCTGACGCACACGGATTCATGGGCTGGGTCGACCCGCCGAATTCTCTCGATGGTTTCCGAGATATCCAGCGAGCGGTAGAACTGGAACCGAACGATCCGCAGATTCTGTTCTGGTACAGCATCGAATTGCTGAACCAGGGAAACTTTCATGGCCATGCAGAAGCTGCGGCAAGGGCCGTGGCTCTGGACCCGCTGTGGAAACGATCCGTTACCGAGGCAGCCGCCGCCAGTCTGTGGCAGGGGGACGAAGTAGCAGTCCGTCGCTATCTTGATCGTATACGTGCCGTCGATCCCGATGGAGCGCTCGAAGTCGAATCCAGTCTGGCGGCGCTTCGTGGTGACTGGTCGAGAGTCGTTGAAATCGGCCTGCGATATCCCGCTCGTGCCGGCCTGCAGAGCAGGCAAGCGGCCAATGAGTTTCTGGATGAATTGGGCTTCGAACGCGAAGGACGCCTTCTTGCACGCGGCCAGGAGAAAATCTGGAATAACGACAGACTTCCCGATTTGGCGACGCTGCTCCGCCAATCCACGGAACAACGCGATTTCGACTACGAAGAGCTTCTGCGCATGCTGCGTTTGGAAGGGCGATACCGGGACATCGTGGCCCTCTTTGATAATGAAAAGGGGGACATGGCCGAGGTGCGGCACGCGACGTTTGCAAATCGAGGAATTCGTTCGCTTATCGGTGGTTCGATTGCGCAGGCGCTTCTCAAGCTGGGGCGCAAGGTCGATGCTCAAAGAATGTTGCGACTGACGGAGGACGCCGACCGGGCGGTCCTTTCATCGGGCCCTGGCTCAAGCTGCTTTCTCGTGACGCAGGCTCGCAACGCTGCCGTTGCCGGGCGGCGTGAAGAAGCGCTCGAAATTCTGGAGGCCAATCTCGCAAAGGTGGATTGCCTGGGAATTGCCTATCAAGGCCAGGCCGATCCGATGTTCGAGAATTTGCGGGGCAATCCCCGATTCGAGGCAATATTGCGCCGCGCCAACAGCCATTGGCATAAGGAGCGGCGCGAGGTTCTGGCACTCGGTCTGCTTTAAGAAGGGGGAGTCTGGCCACAAAAGGTGCTTCGGTTAGCGGTTGACCTCTGTGAACATTTGCGGAACATTGCGTCATCCGCAGACCTGCCCACAGGCCTGCTGGACTCGACTCGCAACAGGCCCCACATCGTCCCTATGTCCCTGACCCACATCAATCAGCATAGGTGTTCCGTATGCTGACGCACATCACCGTCCGCGGCGCGCGCGAGCACAACCTCAAGGGCTTCGACGTCTCGCTTCCGCGCGACAAGCTGATCGTCATCACCGGCCT
>JAGREJ010000086.1:0-1595 GCA_020446595.1 Novosphingobium sp.
CGCGATCGACCATGGATTTCGCGCCAGCGGCTTCGGCCGCGTCGATCGAGCCGTCGAGGTCCGGAGTGACGAAACCGATATGGTTGAGGCCCTGCGGGTTGTAGTTGGGGAAATCAGGATCCTCGATCTTGATGAGGGCGATGTTCATCACGCCGTCGCTCAGGTAAATCGCGCCGGACTTGGTCACGTCGCCCGCGCGGCCCACTTCCTCAAGCTCGAACGCCGACTTCATGAAATTGGCTTCGCCTTCGAGGTCTTCGCAGTTGATGGCGACATGGCGCAGCTTGGCTTTTGGCATTCTCTTTCTCCTTCATTTTGCGGGCCGCCTCTGGCTGGTGCGAGCCGCAACGTCTCTGGGTAAACCTATAACACAATCACATCGCGATGTGGACATTCTTGGTGCGGATGAATTCGCGGATGCCCCAGATGCCGCCGACCCTGCCGACGCCGCTCTGCTTGTGGCCGCCAAAGGGCGCACCGGTGGGCAGACCGCCGGCACCGTTCACCAGCACGTTGCCCGCCTCGAGCTTGGCGGCGACGCGGTGCACGGTCCTGACATTGGTGCTCTCGATATAGGCGGCGAGGCCGAACACGGTGTCGTTGGCCTTAGCAATGCCTTCGTCCTCATCCTTGAACGGCATCAGACTGACCACCGGACCGAACACTTCCTCGCGGGAGATTTCGAGCCTGGCTTCGGGGTCGTTGATGAGCGTCGGCTTGATGAAATAGCCGTCCGCCAGTTCGCCACCCGCGGTTTCGCCACCCGAAATGAACTCCGCCCCTTCGCTGCGGGCATGGTCGATCATCGACATGATGCGATCGAATTGCAGGCGATGGGCGATCGGCCCCATGACCGTCGAGGTGACGTTGGGATCGCCGATCGGGATCTGGTTGGCCAGTGTCTGACAGTCGGCGAGGAACCTGTCGTAGATCGATTCGTGGACCATCGCGCGCGATCCGGCGATGCAGGCCTGTCCGGCATTGCCGACCGCCGTCATCACCACGGTCTGCACCGCCTGTTCCCAGTCGCAGTCCGGGAACACCAGCCGTGCCGACTTGCCGCCAAGCTCGAGCCCGACCGGGGTGAGGTTCTCGGCCGCGCCCTGCAGGATCTTCTTTGCGGTGTTGCCGCTGCCGGTGAAGTGCAGCTTGTCGATGCCGGGGTGGCGGGTCATCGCCTCTCCCGCTTCGACATTGCCGGGAATGACGTTGATCACGCCTTCGGGAATGCCAGCCTCCAGCGCCAGTTCACCCAGGAACAGGCAGGAGTAGGGCGCGAATTCGGTCGGCTTGATGATGCAGGTATTGCCGCCCGCCATGGCAGGCGCGATCATCTGGCCGAAGGAGATTGCCGGGCCGTTCCAGGGAACGAGGATGCCGATCACTCCATAGGGTTCGTCGAGCGTGTAGTCGAAGGCATTGCCCTGCCAGATCGGCACGACCTCGCCCGCGATCTTGTCGGTATAACCGGCGTTGTATTCGAACAGGTCGGCGTCCCATTCCACGAACCAGTCGAGCTGGTGGTAGATGCCGCCGTTCTCGGCATTGACGACACGCTTGAAGCGTTCTCCGTTTTCGCGGATCAGCTGGGCGAA
>JAGREJ010000086.1:1689-10538 GCA_020446595.1 Novosphingobium sp.
GCGACGGCGACCTTGCGTGTCAGCGAGGCATCGGCGGGATAGAGGTGATCGTATTCGCGAACGCCGCCGCCATTGATGGTCTTGCCGATGATGAAATCGGACTTGGGCAGCATGTCCAGTTTGGGGGCGACTATCGACATGGGTTCACTCTATAGCTAGTTTCAGGGCATCACTCGATTCCCCACTAGCCAAGCGCGTGGGTTTCCGCAAGGCTATGGTTGCGGCACAAAGCCGAAGGTTTTAGGGATGTTTGGTGTTCGGTGGCGCGAGCATGCGATTACCGGGTTTGAGTTAACGCAATTGTGAAAAATGGAGAGTTGATGATGAGCGATGGAAAGCTGGCCGAACTGGAAGCCAGAATCAGGGAACTGGAGGATGTGCGCGAGATCACCGACGCGGCGCGCAAGTTCAACTGGCACTGCTGCGGCGGCTACAACGGCGTCCAGGCCGGCCGAATGGAAGCGCTCGACAGCCTCGCCGACGACGCCACGATCGAGGTCAAGGGCCTGCACGAGCCGGGCAAGGGCCCCAAGGGCATAGAGCAGGTCACCGAATACTGGGACTATTTCTACGGCGATGCGGGTCCGCTTCCCTATGTGTTCCAGGCGGCCGTTTCCGAATTCGTCGAGGTGACCGGGGATGTCGCCGAAAGCTGGTGCGTGATGATCGGCCTGTTCGGTTTCCGTGGCGGCAAACCCACGTTCAATCTTGCCACGCGCCGCAATTACTACAAGCGCACCGACAAGGGCTGGAAGATTACCCGGACGACGATCGATGGCGGCCTCGGCTTCCACGTCGATGAGCTTGCACCGGGCCAGCACGAGCTCAACGAGCTTCCGCCGATGGACGACCGCAAGCCCTGGACCTGGGAAGCGCAGCAAGCCAAGGACGCGGCCAAGGCGGGTTCGTGATCCGGCCTGCCCTCAACCTAATGCACGAGAGGAAATGACATGAGTGACGACAGGCTGGCCGCGCTTGAGGCGCAGGTTGCGGATCAGGAAAAGCGGCTGCGCGAATTGCAGGACGTGCGCGAAATAGAGGATTGCTTCCACCGCTTTCACTGGAATTGCTGCGGTGGCTTCGGCGGCTCGCAGGCAGGCAAGATGGAGTGCCTCGACGAACTGGCCGAGGATGCGACATTCGAGGTCAAGGGCCTGCATGAGCCCGGCAAAGGCCCCAAGGGCCGCGAACAGTATACCGAGTACTGGGACTACTTCTATGGCGACGCGGGGCCGTTGCCCTACGTATTCCAGGTCTGCGTGTCGCAATCGGTCGAAGTGAACGGTGACGAGGCGACCGGCAAGGCGGTGCAACTTGGCATGTTCCAGTTCCGCGGCGCCAAGCCGTCGGTCGGCCTGTCGTTGCGCACCAACACCTATGTGCGCACCGACAAGGGCTGGAAGATCCGCAAGACCACCATCGATGGCGGCTTCGGCTTCAAGGTCGATCAGTTCGAAGGCGGCTCCTCGCCGCTTAACGAGCTGCCACCGGCCGACGACCGCAAGCCGTGGACCTGGGAAGGCCAGCAGGCGAAAGACGCCGCGAAGGTCGTGCCTTAGGGATTAGCAACGGACAAATCCGCTCGTGCTGAGCTTGTCGAAGCACAGTCCTTCTGTCTGGCGACGCTGTCAGATTGAAGAACGGCCCTTCGACAAGGGCGGATTTTCGAGATCAAGAAAGATGCGTCTCGCCGCCACAGTTGTGAAGCTCGGCCCGTCTGTCATTTGACCATCTCCCTGATTCGAATTGGTCAAAGTGGCGCTGACACCGAAATGAGGAAACTAAATTGTTGAAACCTGACAAGTCTCAGCTCGACAATTTCAAAGAAGCCGCGCGCGATCTTGAATGCGACGATGATGAAAAGCTCTTCGATGCCGGGCTTAGGAAACTTGTGAAGCAGAAGTCAGCGGAGAAGCACGAGTGATCGTGAGGTTTTTTCAGCGGTATGCCGGATTTTTCTCGGTATTGGCCGGACTGATTGGTTACCGGCTCATTCTTCCCGACGACTCTCCGTGGTGGATAGAGCTTGGGACCGGACTAGCAATCACGCTTGCTACATATCTGATTCTCTACAAGTTCGGAGTGACCCGGCACACGACGAAGCGATAGGCGCGGGTTTGTAAACTACATAATCGTGAACGGATCAATTGCCTCAACCGCAATCACCCAGCCTTCATCGCCTCGACCAGTTTCTCCAGCGTGAAATCGGGATCCTTGCACACCGCGAAAAGCTTCTGCTCGCGCGCTTCGGCCGCGCGGATCGAGTCGGGCAGGTCTTTGGCCATGTCCTTGGGAATCTTGACGATCCCATGCGCGTCGCCGTGCATCAGGTCACCCGAATTGACCACCACGCCGCCAACCGCAACCGGCTCGTTGATTTCCAGAAGATCGACGTGGCCGCCGCCCGGTCCGATCCCGCTCGACCAGGTCGCGAAACCCAGCCGCTCCATTTCCGGCACGTCCCGCACCGGTCCGTTGGTCACGCCCGCGCGGCAATCGAGCGCGACATTGATGTGCGCGGTCAGCTCGCCCCAGCACGAGACCGGGCCGCGCCAGTCGCCGACATTCTGGACCACCAGAAAGCGCGGGCCGGGCACGGCGTTAAGGCCCTGATCCGGACCCGCCTGCAAGCTGCCGCCCGCAGGGCCACTGCGCCGCGTTGCGATCTTGCGCGTTACCGCGAGGCCGCAGCGCGCGCCAAGCCCGGGCGCCTGACAGCCGATCGCCATACGGTCCATCGTCTCCAGCTTCTCGACTGGCAGGCCGAGCCGCTTGAGGCCATTGAGGATCGAGGGAGTGGAGAATGTCTCCAGTTCCTCGATGAGGCTGCGTGCGATGTCCATGATGTGTCTCTCTCTTAACCGATGCGGATTTCGCCGCCCTTGATGACCACGACATCGCGTTCCTCGACGCGGGCCTGGAACGCATAGGTTCCGTCACCCTCGTCCCACCATTCGACGCGGATCGTCTCGCCGGGATAGACCGGGCTGGACATCCGCACCTTGAAGAATTTGAGCCGCGTCTCGTCGCCGTCCGCCAATGCGGCAACCAGTGTCCGTGCGCAGACGCCATAGGTGCACAGGCCGTGCAGGATCGGGCCGGGAAAGCCCGCCTTGTGCGCGAACGAAGGCGTTGAATGGAGCGGATTGGTGTCGCCGGAAAGGCGGTAGATCAGCGCCTGTTCGGGCCGGGTAGCCGAAGCGGCGCTGCCGTCGGGTGCGCGCTCCGGCAAGGCCCGCGCCTTGGGCGCGCCCTCGGCGCTGCCGCCGAATCCGCCGTTGCCGCGCAGCATGGTCGTCGTCTGGCCACGCGCGATCAGCGTTCCGTCCGCGGAGTAAAGCCGCTTGCTCAGGGTCAGCACCGCGCCTTTGGCCTCGCCCAGATCCCAGACCCCGTCGAACGAGCTTTCGCTGAACATCTGCCCCTGCGCAGGCAGCGGCGCGAACAGTTCGACCGCTTCCTCGCCGTGGACCATCATGTGCATGTCGATGCCGATCTCCGGATCGAAGAACAGGCTGCCCGCTCCGGACGAGCCCATCACGGCGGTCATTGTGGGGAACGACGATGTGCCTTCCTCCAGCACGAAGCGCAGCAGCGCCTCGTCCTCGATCGCCGCCGCGCCGAATCCGATGCCGAGGTTATAGATTATCGTCTGCCGCTCGCTCCAGTCGAACGCGGCGCGCGGCGCGCTGAAAGCAAGCAATCTGTCCGCCGCCAGCACCTTCTTTTCGGTCATGGCCGGTCCTTCAGTTCGATCAGATATTCGTAATAGCGTTTCGTGCCGACGTTCAGTGCCGCCTCAATGCCGCCCTTCTTCAACAGAACATGGCTGCCGGGGACAACCTCGGCCTCGATGTAGGAGGCCGAGGGCCCCGTCGCGTCGACATGCGGAACGGCGGCGATCCGGTCGCCTTCAAGGAAGATCAGGATATAGTCATGCTCGTGCCGGTGCGGCGCGGTGGCTTCGCCCGGCGCAAGGTCGACTTCCCAGATGCGAACCCGCTCGTCGTCGTGCAGCATCTTCGTGCCAACATCGCCGAGCGGGCCATCGCAGATTTGATCGCCGACCTTGACCATCGCGCAGCCTGCCTCAGAGCTTGATGTTGACCACGGTCGCCTGAGTGAACTCGTGCAGGCCTTCCTGCCCGAGCTCGCCGCCGAGGCCCGACTGCTTGGCGCCGCGGAATGGGATCGTCGGTGAGAGACCGAGGTGCTGATTGACCCAGACCGTGCCTGACTGGACCTTTTCGGCCACGCTGACCGCGCGGTCGATGTCCTTGCCCCAGACCGAGCCGCCAAGGCCATAGTCGGTGTCATTGGCGCGGGCGATGACATCGTCGATGTCGTCATAGCTCAGCACCGGCAGGACCGGGCCGAATTGCTCCTCGCGCACGATCCGCGCATCTTCGGAAACATCGCGAACGATGGTCGGCTCGATGAAGAAGCCATCGCGATCTATGGCATTGCCGCCCGCGATGATCTTGCCTTCGGCCTTTGCGGATTCGAGCAGACCCTTGAGCTTCTCGAACTGCTTGCGGTTCTGGACCGGGCCGATCTGCGCACCCTGCGCGGTGCCTTCGTCGACCACGGCCTCGCCCGCGAGCCGCGCCAGCTCGTCGCAGAACGCGTCGTAAAGCGGGGCGGGCACATAGGCGCGCTTGACCGCGAGGCAGACCTGTCCGGCATTCATCATCGCCGCCTGGAACACCTTCTGCGCGACTTCGACCGGGTCGGCATCGTCGAGCACGATGGCGGCATCGTTGCCGCCCAGTTCGAGAGTGATGCGCTTGATCGCGCGCGATGCGGCTTCCATCACCTTCTTGCCGGTTTCGGTCGAGCCGGTGAAGGAGATCTTGTCCACGTCCGGATGGCTGGTGAGCACGTCACCGAGATCGTTGTTGTCGCAGACCACGTTGACGACACCGGCGGGCAGGAACTTGTTGCAGATCTCGCCGAACTTTAGCGTCGTCAGCGGAGTCGTCGCGGCGGGCTTGAGTACCACGGTGTTGCCCGCGAGCAGCGCCGGCGCGACCTTGTGAACGGCCATCATGATCGGGAAGTTCCAGGGCGTAATCGCCGCGACCACGCCCAGCGGCTTGCGGATCTCGTAGATGCGGTTCTTTTCGTCCTGCTGGAGCGTCTTGGGCTCGATCCGCATGTCGGCGAACACCTTGGCGGTGAACATCCCGGCCATCATTTCCATCTTGGCCTGATCGAGCGGCTTGCCCTGTTCGCTGGTCAGGATACGCGCCAGTTCCTCGGTCTGTGCCACCAGTTCATCGGCGATCTGGTTAATCAGCGCCGCGCGGTCTTCCTGGCTCTTGGCCGACCACGCCGGGAAGGCCGCCCTGGCAGCGGCGACAGCCTGGTTGATCTGCGCTTCGTCGGCGACAGGGCACTTGGCGAAAGGCTTGCCGGTGGCGGGGTTCTCGACGTCGATCTCGCGGGCGCCATCGACCAGCTCACCATTGATCAATTGTTTGTATTCGCTCATTTTCATGCTTCCTTGAACATAAGGTTGAATCAGTTTGGAATGTCGCTCAGGCGAAGCCTTCGCCCTTGGCCGCCTTGTCTTTCAGTAGCGTTGAAATCTTCAGGTCGGGCCACTTGTCGGCGTGCTTTTCGAGGCCCGCGACGACCTTGCCCAGACCGGTCGTGCTGGCCCAGAACATCGGTCCGCCGGTGTAAGAGGGCCAGCCATAGCCGTGGACATACATCACGTCGATGTCGCTGGCGCGCTGGGCAATGCCTTCCTCAAGGATCAGCCCGGCCTCGTTTATCATCGGATAGAGCAGGCGTTCGAGAATCTCCTCGTCGGTCACGTCGTTGCGACGCGTGCCAGCCTTGTCGGCAAATTCGAGGATCAGTGCATTGACCTCCTCGGATTCGGTGCGGGTGCGATCCGCCGCATAGTCATAGAAGCCCGCGCCGGTCTTCTGGCCCCGACGGTCGCGTTCGACCAGCACGTCGCGAACCCGCGTCGGATCGGAAGTCTCCTTGGTCCAGCCGATGTCGAGCCCCGCAAGGTCGGCCATCTGGAATGGTCCCATGGGGAAGCCGAAATCGGTCAGCACCTTGTCCACGCGTGCGGGTAGAATGCCTTCCATCAGCATGGCCTCGCCCTGGGTCTGGCGCGCCGCGAGGATGCGGTTGCCGATGAAGCCGTGGCAGACGCCCGCCACCACCGCGACCTTGCCGATGGTCTTGGCAAGCTTCATCGACGTGGCGAGTGCGGAAGCGCCGGTCTTCGCCCCGCGCACGACTTCAAGCATCCGCATGACATTGGCGGGCGAGAAGAAGTGCAGGCCGAGCACCGCTTCGGGGCGCGAAGTCGAAGCGGCGATCTCGTTGACATCGAGGTAGCTGGTGTTGGTCGCGAGGATCGCACCGGGCTTGCAGATCGCATCGAGCTTGCCGAACACGTCCTTCTTGATCTCCATCAGTTCGAACACCGCCTCGATCACGAGGTCGCAATCGGCAAGGTCTTCGAGGTTCAGCGACGGCGTCAGCAGGCCCATCGCCTGCTCGACCTGTTCCGGCTTGATGCGGCCCTTGGCCGCGGTGTTCTCGTAATTCTTGCGGATCGTGGCGACGCCGCGATCCAGCGGGGCCTGCTCGCGTTCGACCATGGTAACGGGAATGCCGGCGGACAGGAAATTCATGGTGATGCCGCCGCCCATGGTGCCCGCGCCGATCACGCCGACCTTGGCGATCGGCAGGATCGGCGTGTCCTTGGGAATATCGTCGATCTTGTTGGCGGCGCGCTCGGCGAAGAACAGGTGGCGCAGCGCCGCCGACTGCGTGCCTGCAAGCAGCGGCTCGAACAGGGCGCGCTCCATCGGCAGGCCCTCGGAGAAAGGATGCGAGGTCGCGATCTCGACCGCCTTGATCGCGGCTTCCGGCGCGTCGAAACCCCTGAGCCTGCGCGCGTTGGCCTGGCGGAAGGCATCGAATGCGCCGGGATCGGTCCCCGCGATCTTGTCGGCCCGCGCGCTGGAAACAGGGTGCGATTCCATACCAATCACGCTGCGCGCGAAGGCGACGGCATCGGCCTCAAGGCTGTCCTCCCCGACGATCTCGTCGATCAGCCCGATCGTTGCGCCCAGCTTGGCCGGAATCGGATCGCCGCTCGTCACCATCGGCAGCGCCGCTTCGACGCCGACGACGCGCGGCAGGCGTTGTGTTCCGCCCGCGCCGGGAATGAGGCCGAGCTTGACTTCGGGCAAACCAAGTTTCGCCGATGGCACCGCCACGCGGTAGTGACAGCCCAGCGCCACTTCGAGCCCGCCGCCCAGCGCCGTGCCGTGGATCGCGGCGACGACCGGCTTGGCGCTCGCTTCGATGGTGTTGATGACGGTGTTGAGATCGACCGCGTTGGGATTGGGATTGGGATTGCCGAATTCGGTAATGTCCGCCCCGGCGAAGAACGTGCGGCCATCGCAGCGGATAACGACCGCCTTTACGCCATCGTCACCGGCGGCTTCCTTCATGGCGGCGACGAGGCCGTCGCGCACGGCGGCGCCCAGCGCGTTGACCGGCGGGTTGTCGGATACGACGACGAGAACCTCGCCCTCGCGGTGAGTGGTGATGACAGACATGCGCTCTCCGTTGCAGAATCGGCGGGCCGTTCCGGGAGGGCACTCCTTGCCCGATCCATTGCGGCTTTCCAAGCGGTGATGCGTCGCGCAAAGGGGGGGAGCAGAGCAAGCGGGGGGCGCAATGACAGCGAAGCAAGACGACAGGGCAGGGCTCGTGCTGGCTATGCTGCTGGTGGTCTACATTTTCAATTTCCTCGACCGGATGCTGCTGTCGATCCTCGCCGCGCCGATCCAGGCCGATCTGGAATTGTCGGACGGCGAGATGGGGCTACTTGGCGGCCTGGCCTTCGCGGTGCTCTATTCCACACTGTCGGTGCCGCTCTCCGCGCTCGCCGACCGGATCGGGCGTTCACGCGTCATCATGTGGAGTCTGGTGGCATGGAGCGGCTTCACCGCACTTTGCGGAGTAGCGCAGAATTTCTGGCAGATCTTCCTCGCCCGGCTTGGTGTGGGAGTCGGCGAGGCCGGTGGCGTCGCGCCCAGCTACGCGGTAATCGGCGAATGGTTCCCGCCCGAGCGGCGCGCCACGGCTCTGGCGATTTACTCGCTGGGCATTCCGCTTGGTTCGGCCTTCGGGCTGCTGGCGGGTGGCTATATCGCGCAGGAGATCGACTGGCGCGTCGCCTTCGTCGTGGTGGGACTGGCCGGTGTGGTTTTCGCGCCGCTGTTCAGGCTGGTGGTCAGGGACCGGCCTGCCAGCACCGTATCCGGCCCTGAGATCACCATGCCGGTTCCCGCGCTTGGCGAGACTTTCCGCCTGCTGGCGCGCAAGCCCTCGTTCTGGCTGCTGTCGTTCGGCGCGGCGGCTGGTTCGTCGATCGGATATGGCATCAGCTTCTGGTTGCCGAGCTTCGCGCAGCGCAGCTTCGCTCTCGGCCTGTTCGACAGCGCGCTGTTCATTTCCGGGCTGCTCCTGATCGGAGGCGTTGCGGGGGTTCTGTCAGGTGGCCGCCTGGCCGACCGGCTGGGGCGGGGCAACCCCGCCTGGTATGCCTGGCTGCCCGCCATCGCCTATGCCGCCAGCGCGCCGCTATGGGCGGCAGGCGTTGCGAGCGGCAACCTTGCGCTGGCCTTCGTGCTCCTGCTGGTCCCGCAGGGCCTGAGCTACGTCTGGCTTGGCCCGGTGCTCACTGCGGTGCAGCACCTCGTCGAACCGGCAGCGCGGGCCATGGCCTCGGCACTGTTCTTGCTCATCAACAACCTGATCGGACTGGCCGCTGGCATCTATGCGCTTGGTGCGTTTTCCGATGC
>JAGREJ010000087.1 GCA_020446595.1 Novosphingobium sp.
TCGGCACGGCGACGACTTTCGACGTTGTCGATTTCAATGGCGCCTACAAGGGCGGAATCATCGCGCCGGGCATCAACCTTTCGCTCGATGCGCTGGTCGGCAACACAGCCAAGCTGCCGCGCATCGCCATTGAGGTTCCCGAGAGCCAGAGCGTGATCGGCACGACGACCGAGACACAGATGCTGATAGGCGTGTTCTGGGGATATGTCGCGATGATGGAGGGGCTCATCGCCCGAATGCGTGCGGAAATCGGTCGTCCGGCCAAGGTCATCGCCACCGGCGGCCTAGCCGTCCTGTTCGACGAAGCGACCGAGGTGTTCGACGCCGTCGATCCCGACCTGACGCTCGATGGGCTGGCCTTGCTGGCGGAAAGAGCGAAGTCCCTGTGAAGCCCGGAAAGGAACTGCTGTTCTGCGCGCTCGGCGGATCGGGTGAGATTGGCATGAACGTCAATCTCTACGGGTGCGACGGAAAGTGGCTGATGGTCGATCTGGGCATGACCTTTTCCGACCCGGATTACCCCGGCGTCGAACTGGTATTCGCCGACCTCGAATTCATCGAGGAGCGCACCAAGGATCTTGTCGGGATCGTGCTCACCCACGCCCATGAAGACCATATCGGGGCGGTGCCCTATTTCGCCGAGGATCTGGGCGTGCCACTCTATGCAACGCCCTTCACTGCGAGACTGGTGCGTGGCAAGCTCGAGGAAGCGGGCTTGCTCGACAGGGTCGAGCTTCGGGTCATCGACCATCTCGATCCTTTCGATCTCGGGCCGTTTACCGTGCAATATTTGCCGCTCGCCCATTCCATCGCCGAGGGCAACGCGCTGCTGATCGATACGCCCTATGGCCGCGTGTTCCATACCGGAGACTGGAAGCTCGACGACGAACCGCAGATCGGCGAACCGACAACGGCCGAGGAACTGACGGCAATCGGCGATGAGGGCGTGCTCGCGCTGGTCTGTGATTCGACCAATGTATTCAATCCCGAGCCATCGGGATCGGAAGGCGAGGTCTATCGCGGACTGCTGGAGGAAGTGAAGGGGCACAGGGGCAAGCGCGTGCTGGTCACCACCTTCGCTTCCAATGTCGCGCGGCTGCAAACGCTGGGCAGAGTGGCGACGAAGACTAACCGGCGCTTGTGTGTCGCGGGCCGTTCGCTCGACCGGATCATTGCCGCAGGGCAGGCGAGCGGCTACCTCAGGGATCTTCCCGAGCTTATCGACTTCGACGCCGCGATGGCCCTGCCGCGCGGCGAGGTCATGATTCTTGCGACTGGTGGGCAGGGCGAGCCTCGCGCCGCGCTGGCGCGGATCGCCAGCGGTTCGCACCCGATTTCACTCGATCCGGGCGATGTCGTGCTGTTTTCGAGCCGTCAGATTCCCGGAAACGAGCTGGCCATCGGGCGCATCCAGAACGAGCTGGCCGCGAGGGACATCACGCTGGTCACCGACCGGCAGAGCATGATCCACGTATCCGGCCATCCCGGCAGGCCCGAACTGGAGACGCTTTACCGGTGGCTGCGCCCGGAAATGCTGGTGCCCGTCCATGGCGAGATTCGCCACATGCGCGAGCAGGCGCGGCTTGGCCTCTCGTGCCAGATACCCAGAGCCATCGTTCAGAAGAACGGCGACATGGTTCGTCTTACTCCGGATGGCCCGGCAAAGATCGACGAAGTGCGGGCCGGGCGATTGGTGCTCGACGGCGAGATCATCGCGCCCGCCGATGGCGAAGGCATGGTGATGCGCCGCAGGCTCGCCTACAACGGTGTCGTGACAGTGGCGGTGGCCAACGACGATGCCGTGCGTGTCTCCGCGCTCGGCCTGCCACTCGAGGAGGACTTCGCCGCCTTCATCGAGGAAGCGCAGGATGATGTCGCCAAGGCGCTCAAGGCCGAGCGCAGCGGCGACGCGGCAAACCGAAGCGAGGCGGCGCGCCTCGCGGCCCGCCGTGCCGCGACCCGCTGGTCCGGCAAGAAGCCACAGGTTATCGTGACCCTGTTCGAGGATTGAGAGCATCGCGCGAAAAAGTGGGAACCGGTTTTCCGCAAAAACGATGCGACAACAAAGAGGATCCACACGATGGAATGGACTTCGATCATTGCCATCTTCGGTCTGTTCTGGGTGCTCAGCGCGTTCCTGGTCATGCCTTTCGGCATGCGCACAGTCGAGGAAGAGGGGGATCGAAAAGTGCCGGGAACGGTCGAGAGTGCTCCGGCGCAATTCCGTCCGGGACGCATTGCTTTGCGCGCGACGATCCTCGCTCTGGTCCTGTTCGGCCTGTTCTACGCGAACTACGTGTACTGTTGGATCGGCCTGGAAAACCTGAACTTGTTCGGCTCGCCACCGGGATCCGCCGCTTGACCTTTCAGGTGCGCAGCCGCTCGATAGCCTGGGCGAGCGCGACGTAGAGCTTGCCCATGTCGGATGACAGCAAGGTCACACCCAGCGACTTGCCGTCGCGGGTCGAAAGCACTTGCCGCAGCATGGCCTCGAAATCGTGGATATAGCGACTGACCAGTTCGCGGAACTCGTCGTCGGTTTCGAATATCTGGAGAACGGACCTGGCCTCGGATGCCTCGATCAGGGACAGGGCGCGGCGCGTGAAAATTCCCCGATCCCCGCGCAGGTAGCCTTCCCAGGCCTTGTCGGAGACATCGGCGGAAAATGCCTTGGCGATGTCGATGGCGCTGGAATTGAGCGATTCGGTGATAAGCGCCGCGCGCCGCGCGAAGTCGTTATCAACCTGCTCCTCGGCCCGTTCGCGTGCCCGATCGACCCGGTTTTCAAGATTTGCGACAAGCTCGTGAACCTTTGCAAGCTGGTCGCGGAGCTGGATCGTCGCTTCGCGGCTGACCCCGGCGGCATGGGCAGCGGACTGTTCGAGCTGTCCGGAAATCTCCGCGGCGGCATTGTGAATCGCCTGTTCCACGGCCTCTGCGCTGCGCGACCTGATCTGGGAGGTGATGCGTTCGATCCCGGCGGCGCCCTGCGTATCGATCAGTGCGAGCGTCTCACGCGCGGAAGCTTCCATTTCGGCGATCGCGCCCGCAAGCTGATTGCGAGCTTTGGCCGCGACCTGCTCGTGACTTTCATCGATTTGCGCGAGCGACCGGGACAGGCTTTCGAGCATTTCGAGTTGCTCGCCGGTGCGCTGGCGCAAGCGATCCTGCCTGTCTTCGAGAAGTCCCGCGAGTTCGGACAGCGTGTTGCGCGATGTGTCGAGACTGGTCGCCAGTTCCGAGCTTTCCGATCCGGCATTGCCAATCGTGGCGGCAAGCTCGGCAGCGCGAGTTTCGATCCGCGCGAGGTCGGCGTCCGCTTGCCCGATCGCGCGGGGCAATTCCTCGCCTGCCTTTTCCGCACTGCCATGGAGCAATTCGAAAAGGCGGACGCCTGCTTCCGTCAGCATGGCAAGCTGCGTTTCAGTCTCGATCAGGCGCGATCCGGCCTCGGTCATTTGCGAGGTCATTGCCGTGAGCGCCTCGCGCGTGCGCTCGTCCCAATGCAGGGCCTCACCGGCGATTCCCTCGATTTCGGTCCGTGCAGCGGCGAGCCTTGCGGACATTATGTCAACGCGGTGTGAGGCCTCTTCGGCGCTTCGTTCATGGGCCTGCGCGTGCTCGGCGATTTCCGCTTCGAGCATTGCGATGGCGTCGCTCCATGCTTGCCTTGCGCGATCCTCGCCTTCGCGCAAGGACTGGGCGACAGCGCCGCCTTCGTCACGCAGCGCGGAAATCCGCTCGGACAGCTTTTCGAGCGTCTCACGCTCGGATTCACCGGCAATGGTGCGCGCGGCTTCCAGCTCGTCGGCAAGAGTTTTTGCGCGGGTGCGTATTGCGGCGAGCGCATCGACTTCGTGACGATCGAACTGCGTGCGCAGATCGTCCGTCCGCTTGCCGAGCTCGACAAAGCGGGCTTCGGCCATCGTTTCGAGATGACCGGCCTGTTCGGCCAGTCCGGTGAGAGTTTCGTTGACGTGATCGCGCAGAGACAGAACCTGCGCCTCGCTGGCCTGACCGAATTCATTGAGACGATGGAAACCTCGCACCATCTCCTCGATCTGCGCATGCGCGGTGCGCCCGGCACTCGCGATGCTGTTGGTCACGTCCTTGGCGGAGCTGGCGATCACCGGAAGCTGGCCGCGCAGCTTTTCCATGTTGTCGAGCGCGGCGGTGCTGACCTGGCCGATGGATTCCACCCGGTCGCCGTTTTCCATCACCAGTGCCTGAAGCCGCTCGGCATTGGCGCTCAGGCGTTCGCTGGCGATCCTGCCGAGTGATTCCAGATCGCGCGACTGCGCAGCGATGAACTCGCGCGCCAGCGAAAGCTCTCTATTGACCGTCACCAAGCGCGTTTCAAGCAACGTTGATTCATCGGAAAGGAGCCTTGCTGCCATTCCGAAGCGCGTTGCTTCGCGGGTGCTTGAACGCATCGCGATCAGCCAGACGAGACACACCAGCAGGACCGGCAGACACCAGCCCTGTATCAACCCTGCGACTTGCGCCGCATCGACCGGCGCGCGCAGCGCGGCGCCATTGGCCCAGACGTAAAATGCCGTCCAGCCTGCTATTGCGACAAGCGCGAGGATGCCGGGCAGGTGGGCGGCAATGCTGCCTTTGGGAGCATCCGCCGCATCGTCGTCCGATTCTACCGACCATGCCCCCAGATCGAGCGGAGCTTCCTCAACCTCGCTCTCGCCGGGTGCCGATACATCGGTCTCGGCGTCGGAATGTGCCGGTTCGCCGTTGCCCGACGAACCAAATGCGATGATGCGTGAACCCCCATTCATGCCCGCAAGAATAGCATGGAGGGGCCTGCATCGGCAATAAACCATTGGTTAACCGCGTTTCGCGTAGATTTCCGTGCCATGGCCTATGATTCTGGAAGCCTCGACGCCACGCTTTCCGCTGCAGCGGGGGACGATCCCCAATTGCTGCGCGAGTTGCGCGATGCGTTCATCGAGAGCGTTTCGCGGCAGGTTGATCTGCTCGAACGCAGCCGCTGCGACGGCAACTGGCGGATCGCCGCCATGCGACTGAAGGGCCTCGCGGCCAGCTTTCACGCCGGAGACCTCCTGGTCCTTGCCGACGAAGCACTTTGCGCTGCGCCGGGGGAGCCGACCGTCGTTCGCGCGCTCAAGCGCCTTGTGGCGGGCTTTTCAACCGACTGAAGCTTGGCAGCGCACCGCCGCGCTCCTAAGGAAGCAAGCGACGCTGCCATGGAGAAGGCGCGCTGCGAATAGTCCTGCTGGACATGACCGAGTCTGTGGAAGCCGCACTGCCCTTGCGGCGCGGCTTTGTGCGCCTTGGCGGCAGACCACTTGTGCAGCATCAGCTCGACATGGCCATCGCAGCACACTGCGAGCGCCTGATCTGCCTTGTCCGCGCGCTCGAACCGGAAGTGATCGCGCTTCAGCACAGAGCCGAGGCAGCGGGCATCCAGTTCAACACGGTAACCGCCACGCGCGACCTGTCCGCCTTGGTCTCTGCCCAGGACGACCTGATCGTGATCTACGAGGGACTGCTTGCAGACCCGGCGGTGGTCGCTGAGCTGATCGAACTGGGCAGCGGCGTATTCGTGCAGCCGGTTGAGATCGGTCTGGCCGCGGGATTCGAGCGGGTCGATATCAACCATGCGACCGCCGGTCTGCTGCGGATACCGGGCCGGCTGGTCGAAACCCTGATGCAGATGCCGCCGGATTGCGACGTGGCGTCGACTTTGACGCGCATTGCCTTGCAGGCGCGTCTGGAACTGCGCGAGATACCGGCTGCCGCGCGCAGCGGTCCGGGCTGGCACTTGATAACCAGCGAAAATCAGGCCCATGCGATCGAGCCGGACTGGATCGCCAGCAAGCTGGCCGATTCGAGGCGGATCGGTCCGGGGCAAAGGATCGCGCGGGCGGGGGTGTCGGTGTTCGGCGCGCCGCTGCTTCATGCTGGAAATGCTTCGGCGACCTCGTTGACTGTCACGCTTGTCCTGCTTGTCGTGGCGCTCGCCGTGGCTTGGTTCGGCTTTGCAACCGGGGCCTTCGTGCTCTGTGCGCTGGCCTGGGTGACGCTTTGCAGCGCCGCCATGCTCAGGCGGCTTGAGCGACCGGCGTCGATCGCCGAATCGCCGCGCTATGGCGGCCTGACAGCGATAGACTGGGCCTTTGACGCTGTCGTTGTGCTGCTCATCCACTGGGCGGCGCCACCGGTGGCGGGGACAGGCCGGATCGAGGCGCTTGCCCTTCCGGTAACCATGATGCTGCTCCTGCGGATTTGCGGCCAGCACCAGTCAATGTCGGCTGTCGCGTCGCTCGCCGACCGCTCGTTACTGTGCCTGCTGCTTGCCGCATGCGCCTTGATGGGGATTCTCGAATGGACCGTTGCACTTGGCGTTGTAGCCCTTGCGGGCGTAATTCTGGCGATTTCGAGCAATCGAAGCGGCTAACGCTGGCTTAACCATGCTGCGCTATGGCGGTGCCATGATCGATGCATCCTCGCCTTCGCTTGATCCCGGCTCGTTGGAGCGGGAACTGGGCGCAGCCCTTTCGCACGCCGATGCCGTTGCCGAAACGGTCGTCCCGATCCTGCGGCATGTGCTCAGCAACGAGGACAACTCGCTGTTTGCCGACGAGATTGTTGCCCGCATCCGGGGAATGGTCCGGCATCTTGCGGTGCAACTGCTCGACAGGCTCGAAACCGCGCCGGATGGCGGTTTTCCCGGCGAACATGCAGCCGGTCAGGTGGCGCAACTGTCCGACCACCTGCTCGAAAACGATGCCCTGGTCCGTCATGTCCACGCGCTTGCTCTCGAATTTCAGCTTGCCGAACGGCTCCATGCCCGGTTCGGTGGCGATCCGGTGCTTACCCCTCTGCTTCAGGCGCAGATCGCATCGAGCGATCCCGATCTTGCGGCATTGGCAATGCGGTTCCTTGCCGCGCAGGCGCGCCACGGCCAGTCGCAGCGCCGCATGAAACTGCCGCTGCTCGAGCTTCCGGGCGATCATCTCCATCACGCCATCCTTGCGATGCAGGCGATGGAGACCGGCGCGTCGTCAGAAGCGGCCGAAGCCGCCGCGCAAGGCGTGCGGCGCGACTACGACGAGGCAGCGACGAGGCTTGGTCTGGCTTCGCTGCTGCTGGCGCGGATGGGCGCAGATGCAACCGAGGCGCTGCGGATCGACCATGCCGGTATAGCCCTGTTCGCCACCGCGCTCGAACTCGGTTCGGATCTCGACCGGGACAGCGCGATCATCGCCACGCACGAGAGTCAGGCGGTCAGATTTGCGCTGGCGCTGCGTTCGGCGGGCGCCAGGGTCGAGACAGTGCGCGACCAGTGCCTGGCCCTGCATCCCGATCTCGAATTTCCGGAACAGTTCGACGCAATCGGGCCGGATCGTGCGGCTGCCCTGCTTGCTTCGGGCAGCAGTCTCGACGGATTCTAGGCATGGCCGCTGTAACGCCCGGACGCGCCATGGCGCTCACCGACGGCGGGGACTGCCTGTTGCACGCGGACGAGCCGCTGGCATCGTTGCAGCGCCAGTGCGGCGGAGAGCTGCCGGGCAAGATCGCCATTCCGGCGCTCCTGGAAACCGTGCGCAAGGCGCGGCGATACCAGCTCAGGCTGGCGCGCGGCATCAGCGCGCAGACCATGTCGGAGGCGATCAACACCTGGGTCGAGGTCGAGCCACGCAGCGATGGCGACGAAGGCTGCGAAATCAACCTGAAAAGCTGGCAGGCGACGCCGCTTGCCACCGAAGACGACATTGCGCCGGATCAGGATCAGAGAATCGACAGCCAGCTTGCCGAACTGACGGCGATTCTGGATCGCGATCAGAAGGTTCTGGCTGTTACCTGTCAGGCAGCGGACCTTGGTGCTCTCGCGGAAAAAATGGAGAGCGGGCTGGGCCAGCCCTGGACCAGCTTCGTGACAATTGCGGGCCTCGAACACCGTCAGCCCGTGCACTGGCGCCTGCTTGACGGCGCCCGCGTGGCCATCGAGGGATCGGACCGGGATTGGCGCGCGGTGCTGCATCCCAAGGGCGCGGACACAGGCGATGCTCCGGAAGGGTTCGAGCTATTGCTTGTCGCCCGCGAACCGCTGCCGCCGCAGCTGGCTCCCGAGCCCGAGGAACCATCGGCGGCGGCGCAGCGCAGCCGCATCATCGGGCAGGAGATCGCGCCGGCGCTGCGTCAGCCGATCTCGCGCATCATCGCCAATGCCGAAACAATCCGCGCCAAGCTCGCCGGGCCTCTTTCTGACGATTATGCTCGCTATGCCAGCGACATCGCCAATGCCGGACAACTGCTGCTGGGCCTGCTCGACGACCTTTCCGATCTCGAAGTGGTCGAGGCCGAGGATTTCACGACCGCCCCGGACCGCATCGATCTTGCCGCCGTCGCCACGCAGGCGGCAGGTATCCTTGCAGTGCGTGCGCGCGAGAAGGCCATCGCCATCGATGCGCCCCGCCTTGGCGAGAGCCTTCCCGCGGTGGCCGAATTCCGCCGGGTGCTGCAGATACTCATCAACCTGATCGGCAATGCGATCCGCTATTCGCCGTCCAATTCGCAGATATGGATCAGGGTCGAGCGTATTGGCGACAAGGCCAGTCTCGTGGTTGCCGATCAGGGGCCGGGGCTCAGCACCGAACAGGCAGTCGTCGTGTTCGAGAAGTTCGAACGGCTTGGACGCAGCGACGAGGGCGGATCGGGTCTCGGGCTCTATATCTCACGCCGTCTGGCCCGCGCCATGCAGGGCGACCTGACGGTAGAAAGCGCGCCGGGTCAGGGAGCGCGGTTCGTCCTGACCTTGCCATTCGACAAGCAAGCGGGCGAGGCCATAACCTCGCCCACTGGATCGAATTAACGCTTGTCTACCGGCACATAGTCGCGCTGGACCGGCCCGGTGTAAAGCTGGCGCGGGCGACCGATTTTCTGGCCGGGATCGGAAATCATCTCGTTCCACTGCGCGACCCAGCCCACCGTGCGCGCTAGCGCGAACAGCACGGTGAACATCGTCGTCGGGAAGCCGATCGCCGAGAGGATGATGCCCGAGTAGAAATCGACGTTGGGGAACAGCTTCTTCTCGATGAAATAGGGATCGTTGAGCGCGATCTCCTCAAGCTGCAGCGCCGTTTCGAACAGCGGATCGTTGACCTTGAGAGCGTCGAACACCTCGCGCACGGTCGATTGCATCACCGTCGCGCGCGGGTCGTAGTTCTTGTAGACACGGTGGCCGAAGCCCATCAGGCGGCGGTCGGTCGTCTTGTCCTTCACCGCGGCGAGGAACTTCGAGCCGTCATCGCCTTCGTCGTGGATCTGCTGGAGCATTTCGAGCACCGCCTGGTTGGCGCCGCCGTGGAGCGGGCCCCACAACGCGCAGATGGCCGCCGAGATGGACGCGAACAGGTTCGCGCCGCTGGAGCCCACCATGCGCATGGTAGAGGTGCTGCAGTTCTGCTCGTGATCCGCGTGAAGGATCAGGAGCATGTTCATCGCGTCCTCGTAGACCTTCGGGACCTCGTAGTCCTCGGCGGGTACCGCGAACATCATGCGCAGGAAGTTCGCCGGCCAGGACATGTCGTTGCGCGGATAGATGAAGGGCTGGCCAATGGACTTCTTGTAGCTGAACGCCGCCAGCGTCTTGCTCTTGGCCAAGATGCGGATGATGTTCAGATCCGTTTCTTCGTCCGTCTTGCCTTCTTTGTAGAAGGAGGAAAGGGACGCGACCATCGCCGCCATGATGGCCATGGGGTGAGCGCCCGGCGGATACCCCTCGTAGAACTTCTTCATGTCCTCGTGGATGAGGGTATGGAGGGTCATCTGCTGACGGAACTTCTGCAGATCCTCCATGTTCGGGCGATCGCCGTAGATCAGCATGTAGCAGACCTCGGTGAAGCGAGCGCGCTCGGCGATCTCCTCGATCGGGTACCCGCGGTAGCGCAGGATGCC
>JAGREJ010000088.1 GCA_020446595.1 Novosphingobium sp.
AGCACCAGCACGATCATCGCCAGCATCCGCATGTCCGCGCCGGTCAGCGGCGCAACCTCGTCCTGCTTAGCAAGCGGCGTGTCGTCGGCAAATTGGCCGAGACCCGACAGATAGACCAGCGCGGCGATCAGCATCAGCGCGCCGGCCAGCCCGAAGCCCGCGTGCCAGCCGAACAGCGCCGCTACCAGCCCGCAGACCAGCGGCCCCGCGACAGCGCCGATGTTGATGCCGGTGCTGAAGATCGCGAAACCGTTGGATCGCCGCTGCTCGTCGTGCGGCGCGTAAAGATGGCCGACCTGCGCGGCAATATTGCCCTTCAGGCACCCCGAGCCGAGGATCAGCAGCAGCAGCGCCAGCAGGAAGCTCGCATCGAAAACCATTGCCGCATGGCCAGCCGTCATCAGCGCGATGCCGATCATCACCGTCTTCTTCGCGCCAAGCCAGCGGTCCGCCATCAGTCCACCCACCAGCGGCGTCAGATAGACAAGGCCCGTATAAAATCCGAATGTCTGGGTCGCCAGTTGCTGCATCGACATCGGCCCGAACATGGCTTCGAGCGCGGCGCGGTAGCCCGCCATACCCGCCACGTTCTCGATGCGGCCCGGCAGCAGCAGTTCCTGCACCATATAAAGCACGAGCATGGCCCGCATGCCGTAAAACGAGAAGCGTTCCCAGGTCTCGGTGAGGGCGAGATAATAGAGTCCGCGCGGGTGACCGAAAGCCTTGCTCCCGGTCACTCCGCCCGGTTCAGCCCGATCGGCTGCCGCTGTTGCCATCGCTATGCCCCCTGATCCGTAAAGGACCAAACCGGAAACTCCGCCGCAAATCCCCGCTTGGCAAGCGAAAATTCGATTCAGCGCGGCACCAGCACCGTATCTTTCGCCACCAGCATCGTATCGGGATAGTCGAGCGTGTAGTGCAGACCCCGGCTTTCGTGACGTTTGAGAGCGCTGCGCACGATCAGCTCTGCGGTGGCGAGCAGGTTGCGCAGTTCGATCAGGTCGGTGCCGACGCGGAAGTGCCGGTAATATTCGGTGATCTCCTCATCCAGCAGCCGGATGCGATGCTGCGCGCGTTCGAGCCGCTTGGTGGTCCGCACGATGCCGACGTAATTCCACATGAAGCGTCGGATTTCGGTCCAGTTCTGCTTGATGACGACAACCTCGTCGGAGTCCTCGACCCGGCTTGAGTCCCAAAGCCGAACCGGCGGCGGTTCCTCGAACTCCTCCCAGCGCGCGAGGATGTCCGCCGCTGCCGCCTCGCCGAATACGAAGCATTCGAGCAGCGAATTGGACGCAAGGCGATTGGCGCCGTGCAGCCCGCTCTCGGTGCATTCGCCCGCCGCATAAAGCCCCGGAAGATCGGTTCGCCCGGCCAGGTCGATCATCACCCCGCCGCAGGTATAGTGCTGCGCGGGCACGACCGGGATCGGCTCGGTCGTCATGTCGATGCCGAGGCTGAGCAGCTTCTCGTTGATCGTCGGGAAATGCGCGCGCACGAAATCGGCTGGCTGGTGGCTGATGTCGAGATGCACGTAGTCGAGGCCGTATCGCTTGATCTGGTCGTCGATGGCGCGGGCGACGACATCGCGCGGCGCAAGCTCCAGCCGCTCGTCGTATTTCGCCATGAAGCGTTCACCGGTTTCGGGATGCTTCAGGTGGCCGCCCTCGCCGCGCACGGCCTCGGTGATAAGGAAGTTCTTGACCTCAAGATTGTAGAGGCAGGTCGGGTGGAACTGCATCATTTCCATGTTGGCGACGCGCGCGCCCGCGCGCCAGGCCATGGCAATGCCGTCTCCGGTCGCGCCGCGCGGGGCAGTGCTGAACTGGTAGACGCGGCCCGCGCCGCCGGTCGCCAGCACGGTTGCGCGCGCGACATGGGCCTCGACCTTGCCGCTGGCCTCGTCGAGGGCATAGACGCCCCAGATCCGCCCGGAACCCGAATATTTCTGCTCGTGCCTGCCGGTGATGAGGTCGATCGCGGCGCGGCCCGGCAACAGGGTAATGTTGGGATTGGCCTGTGCCGCTTCGAGCAGGGCCGATTGCACAGCCCAGCCGGTGGCATCGTCGACATGGACGATGCGGCGATGCGAATGTCCGCCCTCGCGGGTGAGGTGAAGCGCGCCTTCATCGGTATTGAACGGCACGCCGAGCTGGACCAGCCGGTCGATCGCGTGGGGCGCGCGCTCGATCACATATTCGACCGTCTCCTGCCGGTTGAGGCCCGCGCCCGCGACCATGGTGTCGCGGATGTGATCCTCGAAGGTGTCTCCGGCATCGAGCACGGCGGCGATTCCGCCTTGCGCCCAGGCGGTCGAGCCGCCGGTGAGCGAACCCTTGGCGAGCACCAGCACCTTGAGCCGTTCGGCAAGCGCCAGCGCCGCGGTCAGACCCGCCGCGCCCGAGCCGACAACGATGACGTCGAATTGTGCGGTTTCCTCGCCCATGACACTTTCATGGCGGGCAAGTCACCGTCCCGCAAGCAATTGCATATCAGCGCCCGCTATGCGGATCGGCTTCCCTGTGGCTGGCCCTGCGTGGTCAACTCCACAAACACGTCCTCAAGGTCCGGCTCGCGCGTGGTCACATCCTCTATCGCATAGCCGTGCTGCTGGACCAGCGCGAGCACCTGCCCGGCGCTTGAGCGGTCACGGTCGTAGGTAATCTCCAGCGTGCGCGGATCGACCACCTCGGCCTTCAGGAAGGCGGGCTCCATGGGCGGACCGGCAAGATCCTTGTCGAGCGTGACGCGCACGATCTTTTCACGCGCCATGCCAATCAGTTCGGCAGTGGTCTTGTTGGCGATGAGCTGGCCATGGTTGATAATGGCGATGCGCTCGCACAGTTCCTCGGCCTCTTCGAGATAATGCGTGGTCAGCACCACGGTGACGCCGCGCGCGTTCATCTCGCGCACAAGCTCCCAGAGCTGGCGGCGCAGTTCCACATCAACGCCCGCAGTCGGCTCGTCGAGCACCAGCACCGGCGGCGCATGGACCAGCGCCTTGGCGATCAGCAGCCGTCGCCGCATGCCGCCCGAAAGCGTGCGCGAATAGGCCATGGCCTTGTCCTCAAGGTGGACCGCGCGCAGCAGGTCCATCGAACGGCGCAATTCCTTGCGCACGCCATACAGGCCCGCCTGATTCTCCAGCACTTCGAAAGGCGTGAAGAATGGATCGAACACCACTTCCTGCGGCACGATGCCGATCGAGCGCTTGGCGTTGCGCATGTCGTGATCGATGTCGAAGCCCCAGATCGAGACGTGCCCGGAGGTCTTCTTCACCATTCCGGCGAGCACATTGATGAGCGTCGACTTGCCCGCGCCATTGGGGCCAAGCAGGCCGAACACACCGCCTTCGGGCACATCGAAGCTGACCCCGCCGAGCGCCAGCTTGCCTTCACCGTTTCCGGCGGGCGCATAGCGTTTGACAAGATCGCGGATGGCGATGGCGGGCTGATCGGACATGTTGCGCCCCTTGGGCCACTATCGCGGCGCGGTAAAGCCCCGGCGGCTAAGCGTGGCCTTTACCTTCGCGGCCGATAGAGAATGTCGGCGCGCCCGATGGCGCGCACCGGCATGTAGAGTCCCTTCCCATAGGGCGTGATCTCTCCCGTATCGAACCTGTCGATCCGGGTGCGGATCAGCAAGGGCCCTTCGCGCTTCTCGGACAGCGCGGTCCGTATCTTGCCTTCCAGCTTCTCGAGGTCGCCCGTGAAATTCTGCTCCAGCGCATCGGCGATGGTTTCAGAGAAGGAGAACTGCTCAGCCAGCTTGACCAGCAGCGTGCCGCCCAATGTATCGGTCTTGCCGCGCACCTGAACATTGGTGAACTTGACTTCGGCAGATCCCGCTTCGGTCACAGGCGTGGCGGTGAGCCAGACCTTGCCCTTGGTCACCTTTTCAGGTGCCGAAACCTGATGCGCGGCAAGATCGATGCCGACAGCCAGACGACCGCCTTCGGTCGCATAGACTTCGACCGCCGAAAAGTCGGCCATGACATCGCCGAGCGCGGGCAGGGTGAATGGCCTGTCCTGCCGCTTTTGCAGGGCGCGCAGGATGACTGGCTGCAGCACGTCATAGTTCGCGATCACCGGAAGGAAGAACTCGAGACCCCGGTTGCGCAGGCCCTTGCCCGGCGCGGGCAGCGGGCCGGCCGTAGGCGGTTCGGGCTTGTCGCCAACGAATGTCTCGGTCTTTGCCTCAAGGCCAAGGTTGAGCGTGATCTTGTCGCGGCGGAACGAATAGCCGCCATAATGCACCTTGAGCGGGGTCAGGCGCATCCACACCGGCGGGTTCTTCTCGTTCAGGGAAAGCACGGTGAAGCCCGATCGCCACAGGTCCGCCACCTGCGGACGCAGGCGCAGCTTTTCAAGTTCGCGCGGAAGCTCGCGCTCAAGCCGACGCACGATCGGCTGCAGCGCCTTGTCGGCCTGCTTGGTGAATTCGATCCGCTGGCCGAGAAAATCGATTCCGGGCGTGCGCGTCCAGTTGTAGCGCAGCTTCACCGTGGCGCGAGGCGACCAGTCCGACGCAAGATCGAGCCGGATGCGCGCCTGCGCCATGGCGGAGCCGGTCGCCGTCTCGTGCTTGATGATCCCGCCGACATCGCGCGCCTGCACCATGGCGCGCAGCGGCACGTCGGCGACGATCTCCGAGCCTTCTCCCCGCAATGTGATCTTGCCGCGCGTGACCTGCCCGACCACCCGGCACCCGATCTTTGGCGCGAGCTTGATCTTCTGGCCCAGCACCTTGACCCGCTGCGGCGGAACGCAGCGTTCGAAACGCTGGTCGATCGACCACAGGGTCTTGGGCACTTCGCGCTCGACAAGGCGGCGCAGGATCGCGGCGTCCGCTTCGACCGGCACGGAAGCGTAAGACGAACCGGATGAAGCCGGCACGGGATCGTCGGCGCGCGGTGGTGACGGCAGGGGCGCGGACTCCTGCTTGCACCCGGCGACAAGAAGCAGGCCAGACACGATTGCAGCCCGCAAGACCATTCCAACTGAACTCATCGAACCCGCCCCCGGCCATGTGTTGCAGGTGCAGGCTAGGGCCAGTTGCAAGCGCGGTCCAGCGAGAAGGAATTAAGGCAAATTCGCGCATGATTCCAGCGCGATCAACGCTTCATCGACACTAAAGCACGATTGACCGTTGAATTATGGCATAAATAAGGCTAGAACGGCCTTCGCTGCCTTAATTCGGCAGTGTTCTGCGGCGCCAAGGCCCGCACATTCGGGAGAGCTCCATGCGATCCGTTCACCTCATCCCAACAATGATTCTCTGCGCCGGTCTCACGCTGACGGCCGGCTGTTCCGAAGCCCCGAGCGAACAGGAGGCGGCGAGCGTCGATATGGCCGCCGAATCGGTCGCCGTATCCGACGCTTCGCGCGCCGAAGCGGGCGGCGCCGGCGAGGCTCCCGGCATGACCACCAGTGCCGCGCCCGGCGTGGCCTTCGCCTACTCCTACATGTTCAGCCTGCCCGGCAAGGCGATCTCCGATGTCCAGCACCGCCATGCCGCCGCCTGCGAGGAACTGGGCGCGCAACGCTGCCAGATCACCGGCATGGACTTCCGGCAGGAAACGTCCGGTTCGATCAGCGCCCGCCTCGATTTCCTCGTCGCGCCCGATGTGGCGCACCGCTTCGGCAAGCAGGCGCTCGATGCGGTTCGCGCCGCGGACGGCGAACTGACCAATGCCGGGGTCACCGGCGACAATGTCGGTGGCGAGATCGACGCATCGCAAGTGCGCAGCGCCGGTCTGGAAGCCGAACTGGCCCGTATCGAAAAGCGGCTGGCAACCGCTGGCCTCTCCGCGCAGGAACACTCCGCCCTGCTTGCGCGGGCCGACGAATTGCGCGGCAATCTGCGCCACGAGGCGGACAGCCGCACCGAGGGCGAAAAACGGCTCGCCACCACGCCGATGAGCTTCGCCTATGCCAGCAAGGGCCTGTTCGCTTCGAGCGAAGATCCGCTTGGCAACGCGGCAAGCAGCTCGCTCGACTCGATGGAGCAGATGCTCGCGGTGCTCCTCACTCTGGCAGGCCTCCTGCTTCCCTGGATCCTTCTCGCCGGTTTGCTGTTCCTGGCGTGGAAGGGCCTGCGGCGGTCCGCTCCCTCCGCCGCAGTCAGCGACAGTGGCGGCCCCCCGGCCTGACCTGTCGCGTGCTCCCGGCGCCTGACCCCTAACGGGCGCCGGGATGGCGGGCCGGTGCGCATGGTCCCTCTCGCACCGGTCCGCCCCCCGTTTTCAGCGGCACAAAGTATCGACACCCGATTTGGCCGTTGCTATCAGCGCGGCATGATCGAACCGCCCGAAGTGATCCTGACCGACAGCGCCCGCGTGAAGTGCGACGGCGCCACCGACATCCGTGGCGGAGCCGCGCTCGGCCACCCGCGCGTCTGGCTCGAAATCGACGAGCACGGCTATGTCGATTGCGGCTATTGCGACCGCCGTTTCGTGCTGAAAGGCGGCCCTGCGGACGGCGCCGACCAGTCGACGCTTCCCGACATCGCCTCTGGCGCAAGCTGACAAGCGATCTATATCGGATCGATGACCACACTCACCGATCCGCGTTCGCACCTCTACCGACCCGACCAGCTTTCGCCCGATGAGGCACAGGCGCTCGCACGCGAGACGCTCGCGCGCTGCGACGATGGCGAACTCTATCTCCAGTTCATCGCCAGCGAGACTTTCAGCTTCGACGATGGCCGTCTGAAGACTGCCGACTATTCGCGCGAATCCGGTTTCGGCCTGCGCGGGGTGACCGGCGAAATGACCGGCTTTGCCCATGCCAACGACCTGTCGGCCCCCGCGATCCGCCGCGCGGGCGAGACCCTGCGCCTGCTCGATCCGGCCAGCGCGCCACGCCCGGCGCCGCCGCGCCAGAACAACCGCCACCTCTATACCGACGCTTCGCCGCTCGATCTGGTGCCTTTCGCCGCCAAAGTCGAACTGCTCGAAGGCATCGACAAGGCCGCCCGCGCGCGCGATCCGCGCGTCAGCCAGGTGACTGCCTCGCTGTCCGGCTCATGGTCGGTGGTCGAGATCGTGCGGCCCGACGGGTTCCTCGCCACCGACATTCGTCCACTGGTCCGGCTCAACGTTTCGATAGTCGCCGAGAGCAATGGCAGGCGCGAGACCGGCACTTTCGGCATGGGCG
>JAGREJ010000089.1 GCA_020446595.1 Novosphingobium sp.
CGCCTATGCACAGTCCGGCCAGTTCGTGCTGGTCGATCACACCGCGGTCAAGGCGGCGGGCAAGGTCTGACGCGGCAGGATCGGGAGAGGATGCAAGCATGAGCGACAATCAGGACATTCTGGTCAGCAACGAAGGCGGCGTGATGACCGTCACGCTGAACCGGCCCGACCGGCTCAACACGCTGACCTGGCCGATGGTCGCACAGCTCGAGGAGCTGGTCAGCGAGGCCAACCGCGATCCGGGCGTCAAGGTCTTCGTGCTGGCGGGCGCGGGACGCGGCTTCTGCGCCGGGCACGATCTCTCCGCCATGGGCGATGGCGACGAGCTGTCCGACAAGTGGAAGGACAACCCCATCTGGTGGGAGCCCGAACAGGTCGGCGCCCGGATGCTCGATGACAGCCAGATCTTCGTCAGCCTGTTCCGCATGAACAAGCCGACCATGGCGGTCATGCGCGGTCCGGCGGCGGGCAGCGGGCTCGCGCTCGCCACCGCCTGCGACTTGCGGATCGTCTCCGAGACTGCCTTCTTCAAGACCTCCTACGCCAATGCGGGCCGCTGCGGAGAACCCGGATCGGCCTACCTGCTGCAACGGCTGGTCGGTCCGGCCAAGGCACGCGAATTCATGCTGCTCGACGAGAAAATCGATGCCTCGACCGCGCTTGCCTACGGCCTTGCCAACAAGGTGTTCCCCGACGACGCGCTCGATGCCGAGGCGGCGAAGATCGCGGCGAAGTTCGCCGCTGGTCCGGGTATGTCCTATGCCGGGATCAAACGGAACCTCAATGCCGCCGAGCGCCTGTCCTTCGAGGATACCGTCTCGACCGAGGCGATGCAGAACGCGCGCGCCTCGATGTCGCACGATGGCAAGGAAGCTGGCCTCGCCTTCATGGAAAAGCGGGCTCCGGCATTCCGGGGCTACTGACGAAAGGGCTGTTGCATGGGCAAGCGCAAGGCCAAGGCGCAGGTTCGCGAAGTACTGGAACGCTATTCCGGCGCGGCGGGACGGCTCGACATTGAGGAATACATGACCTTCTTTGTCGAGGATGCGGAGGTGCACGGCATCCTCGAAATGTTCGACCAGACCGGGCCGCTGGTCGGCACGGAAGCCATCCGCGGCTTCTTCGGTCCGGCGTTGGGCGGCCTGAAATGGCTGCAACAGCTCAATTCCATCACCGACATCGACATTTCGGACGACGGCAAGAGCGCGACCGCAAGCCTCGCGCTTCAGGAACGCGCCGGGGGCGACGATCACGAGATCCTGATGTATGGCCGCTACGACGACAAGCTGGTGCTGACCGGCAAGGGCTGGAAGTTCAAGGAACGTCGGCTTACAGTCTACAGGTTCAAGCCGGTTACCGACGCGAGCTGACAATCGAGTGGAAGGGGCGCACCCGATAGCAATGGCGTGGCCATGTCCAAACTGAGAAAAGCCTCAGCCGACGATACCGCTCGAGGCAATGGCGACCGCGCCCAGCCGAGGCTGAAGATCGCCGGACGTGTCGCGGCCGAACTGCGGCGCGAGATCGTCACCGGCAAGCTGCGCCCCGGCGACAAGCTGCACAACGAACGCGAATTGCAGGAGCAGTTCGACATTTCGCGCCCGACGCTGCGCGAGGCGCTGCGCATGCTCGAATCCGAATCGCTGATCGTGGTAACGCGTGGCCAGCACGGCGGCGCGCGGGTTCAGGAGCCCGATCCCACGGTGCTCGCCCGGCAGGTCGGCGCCTTCCTGCAGATGAAGGGCGCGACGCTGCACGATGTCTGGGCGGCGCGCATGCTGATAGAGCCGGGCGCGGCACGGCTGCTGGCGGAAAATCGCTCTGAAGAGGCGCTTGCGGAAATGCGCGGCAATGTCGCCGATGCGACAGACGCGCTAGACGATCCGGTCGCCTACGGTCACCTCACGAACGAATTCTCGCTTATCCTCACGCGCCACAGCGGCAGTCTTACCCTCGGCATGTTCGCTACCCTGATCCAGGACATCGTCGAGGCGCAGCATGTCGATGTGACGGTACGCACCTATTCCAAGGCGGGCGGCAAGCGCATGCGCGAACTCAACATCCGCAGCCGCGAAAAATTGATCGGACTGGTCGAGGCCGGCGATGGCGCCGGGGCCGAAAGCTTCTGGCGTGAGCATCTGGAAGGCAGCGGCAAGGTCGTGTTCAGCGCCTATCAGGGCGGCAAACCTATCGACATGGTGCCGATCCCCGAGGCGGACGGGAAGCGCAAGGCGACAGGCTAGAACGCTGGTCTGGCAAGTTCGGGGAGAGAGACAGGATCATGCGCACCGTTCATTCAGGCATCGTCGATACGCTGATCGGATTCCGCTCGCAGCGGGTCACGCCAGCTATCGCGGCGCTGCGTGAGAGCGACAAGGCGGATCATCATCCGCACGGCTACATGTTCAAGGAGGTTCCCGACGAGCTTGAGGAAGGCGCCGAATTCGACTCCGTGGCCGAAACCCTTTCGCTGATGGATCAATATGGGATCGAGATCGGTCTCGTCAGCCACACCATGCCGGAAACCCCGCAGGCGCTCGCCCGCCATCCCGATCGCTTCATCGGTTGCCTCGCGGTCGACGGCAATCGCGGAATGGACCAGATCCGCGAGATCGCAGCCATGCACGGAGAAGGCGCGATCCGCGCCGTCTCGACCTTTCCGGCGGGCGTCCACCCGCCGATCCCGATCAACGACAAGCTGTGGTATCCGGTCTATTCCAAATGCGTCGAGCTCGACATTCCGGTGTTCGTGGCGGTCGGCGTTCCGGGGCCGCGCGTCAAGATGATGCCGCAATGGCCGGGCTACCTCGACGAAGTCTGCTATGATTTCCCCGAATTGAAGATCGTAATGCGCCACGGCGCCGAGCCATGGGCGGACCTTGCCGTAAAGCTGATGCTGAAATGGCCGAACCTGCACTATTCGACCTCGGGCTTCGCGCCCAAGCACCTGCCGAAGGACATCATCCACTTCGCCAATACGCGCGGGCGCGAGAAGATCATCTATGCGGGCTATTTTCCGTTCGGGCTGGAACTGGAGCGTACGTTCCGCGAGCTTGACGAGCTGGGCTTCAAAGAGGAAGTCTGGCCGGACTTCTTCACCAACAATGCTCGCAGGGTATTGAATCTTTGAGGGCTAACGAGCCGGGAGACGAGCATTGACGGGTATCCTTTCCGGCCTGCGCGTGCTCGATCTCTCTCGCGGCATCGCCGGGCCGATGACTGGCATGATGCTTGCCGACCACGGGGCCGACACGATCCTGATCGAGCCGCCCGGCGGCGACTGGCTGGCGGATGCGGGCCGTTGCCGCTTGGGCTATCGCACCTGGCATCGCGGCAAGCGCGCGATCCAGCTCGACCTCACCGACGAGAAGGACCGCGAGGTTTTCCTGGCGCTGGCGCTCCATGCCGACGTGCTGATCGAGAGCTATCCGCTGGGCACCGCGCAGAAACTCGGCCTGGATTACGAAACGCTCAGCAAGGCCAATCCGCGCCTGATCCATGCCTCGATCGACGGCTACCGCGATACCTCGCACCGCGATCGGCCCGCTTATGACCTGCTCGTCTCGGCGCGCATGGGCCTGCAGTGGGAACACCGGTCGTGGCCGGAAACCTCGCTCTATCGCATGGCGAAAGCGCCCGATCCGCATCCCGATTTCGATGTCGACTGGGCGCTCAAGCAAGGCCCGCCGCGCGAAGGACCGATCATGGCGGGCGTGCCCACAGCTTCGCTCGGCACTTTTTACGGCCTCACTGCTGCCATCTGCGCGGCGCTCGTCGCGCGCGAGAACACCGGGCACGGCCAGCACGTGCAGACCTCGATGATGCAGGGCTGCGCCTATGCGGCGCAGACCGTGTGGCAGCGCGCCGAGAAATACGATGCGCCCGGCTTCGCGACGTGGATCTATGGCAGCAAGGCACCCAAGGGCCATTTCCAGTGCTCCGACGGGCGCTGGATTCACCAATGGGTGCCCAACCCGCGCTTCATGCTTGGCGCATCTGCGGGCGACACCCTGAACGCGACGCCCGACCTTTCGACCCGCGACGATCCCGACCGGCTCGGCACGGCCATCGAGGAGACCTTCGTCGTCGCCTATTACAACGAGCAGATGACACCGCAGGTCGCCAAGTTCCCGAGCGAGGAATGGGTGCGCGCCGGAGCCGTGGCCGATATTCCGCTCCAGATCGTCCGCAGCCCGGAAGAGGCGCTGACCGACCCCGATTTCCTCGCCTATGGCGCGGTGCGCGAAGTCGACGATCCGGTCTATGGCACGGTGCGGCAGGCGGGCCGCTTCATCGAATATTCCGTTACTCCGAGCGAACCTGTCGGCGTTGCGCCGCTGCCCAACCAGCATGAGGCGGCGATCCGCGCCGAGGCCGAACGGCTGAAGGCCACCAGGCCGGAGCCGGTTCCCGCCAGTGCCGCTCCCGGCGAGGCAAGGCCACCGCTCCAGGGTATTCGCGTGCTCGATTTCGGGCTGGCGCTGGCCGGTCCCTACGGCACCCAGACGCTCGGCGACCTGGGTGCGGACGTCATCAAGATCGGCGCGTTCCACGATGCCTACTGGCACCGCAATCACATCGCCATGTGCTGCAACCGTTCCAAGCGCAGCCTGTGCATCGACCTCAAACACCCCGGCTCACGCGAGGTGCTGCACCGGCTGGTCGCTGGCGCGGACGTGGTCCAGCACAACATGCGCTATGGCGCGGCGCAGCGGCTCGGGATCGACTATGAGAGCCTGAAAGCCGTGCGGCCCGACCTCATCTATTGCCACACGCTCGGCTTCCTGCCCGGCCCCAGCGAAAACCTGCCTGGCAACGAGCAGACCGGCGCCTGTCAGACAGGCGTCGAATGGGAAGACGGCGGCATGTCGCGCGGCGGCAAGCCGATCTGGACGATGACGCAATACGGCGACACCGGAAACGGTGTGCTCTCGGCCATAGGCATGCTGAATGCCCTGCGCCACCGCATGCGCACCGGCGAGGGCCAGTTCCTGCGCACCTCGATCGTCAATGCGCAGTTGCTCAATGCCTCGCACATCATGGCGCGGCCCGATGGCGAGGGTCTCGACCGCTGGCATCTCGACGGCATGCAGAGCCATTTCACCGCGCTCTATGGCCTTTACCGGACTCTGGACGACTGGCTGGCACTGGCAGTGCTCAACGAGGATCACTGGCAGAAACTGGCCTCAGTCCTGCCCGCGCTGGCCGATGAACGCTTTGCCGATGCCGGGAAACGCGCAGCCAACGACGAGGCATTGCGCGCCACGCTGGAACACATCTTCCATCAGCGTTCAGCCGATGACTGGTTCACGGTTCTCGACATGGCGGGCGTGCCCTGCGAGATCAGCGATCCGCACTACGGGCAGCACTTCCACGACGATCCCGAAATGGTCGCAATGGGTCTGACCGCGAAGTTCGACAATCCGGTCGTGGGCCGGTTCGATCAGGTCGGCCTGTCATTCGAATTTTCCGAAACGCCCGCGCAAATCCCCCATGGGCCGGTCGTGCTGGGCGAAGGCAGCGCGGAAATTCTGTCCGAACTCGGCTATTCGCGCGCCGAGATCGATACATTAGCGGCCGACAGGGTGGTCGGCCTGTGGCAACCCGGCGAACCGATGATCGAGGGACGACGTATGCTTGGCGTGGGCAAGGCCGCGCGGGAGCAAACGGACTGAACGTCCCTACTCCCGCACCAAGACCATCCCGCATTGCCGCCCCGCGCAAAGCGCCACTTTCGCCCCCTCGATCTGGTTGGGCGAGGTGCCGCGCATCTGGCGCACGCATTCGGTCGCGTTGTTGAGGCCGTGCAGATAGGCCTCGCCGATCAGCCCGCCATTGGTGTTGACCGGGGTCGATCCTCCCGGACCCAGCTCGCCCGCGCGGATCGCATCGCGAACCTCGCCGGGTTTGCAAAGACCGTAACCTTCATAGGAAATCGGGATCGAGGGTGAGAAATTGTCGTAGATCGTCGAGACGTCGATCTCGGCGGGTGACAGCCCGGTCTGCTCCCACAAGGCATTGGCGACATGTACCGTGTCCTCGGGGAAAACGAGATTCTTCTTGTAATAGTTATACATCATCGATTCGCCGAGCGGCCAGGCCTGCTGCACGCCCAGCACACGCACAACCGGACGGCCCGATGCACGCGCCGTGTCCAGCCGCGAGACGACGAAGGCGACACCGCCGTCGGTCTCCTGACAGAAATCGTAAAGGCGAAGGACGGGCTTCACGATCCAGCGCGAACGCTGGTGATCCTCCAGCGTGATCGGCCGCCCGTAGAACCAGGCGTCCGGATTGGTCGCCGCCCAGGCGCGCATCTGCACGACAAGCTCGCCGAGATCCTCGCTGGTCATGCCGCGCGCATCGAGGAACGGCTTGTGCCACATGGCATAGACCTGCCCCGGCGTGACAAGACCGAGGCTCTTGTGAAAGTCACGCATCGACCCGGCATTGTAGGTGGGCTGGCCAAAGCGCGATTCGGAGCGCTCGTTGAAGGCGCGGAAGATCAGGACGTTGTTCGCCTGCCCACTCTCGATAGCGGCGGCGGCGAGCTGGAAGGTGGCATAGGCCCCCTCGCCACCGAACGGCGCCTTGGCGGTCCAGCGCACCATTGGCAGGGCAAGCGCGGTCTGAAGGTCGTGGTCCGAGTTGGTGTCCATGGTGAAGCTGACGAGCCCGTCGATGTCGCCACGCTCAAGCCCCGCATCCGCGATCGCCTTTGCGCTCGCTTCAACGCACTGCGACATGACGGTGCGACCGGAGTCCTTGGTATAGGCGGTCTGACCGATGCCGGTGATCGCGGTCTGGCCTGCGCGCGCGCTCATTGGCTGCCTCCCGTGGTGCGCACGAGCGGCAGCATCTGCCCGTCGTATTCGGCGATCTCGAAGCGGACGGTCGCGCCGTCTTCCGCATTCTCCGGGTCGAGCAGGCTGGACACCATGCGCAGCCCTTCGGGCAGGTCGACCAGGCACACGCAGCGCGGCTCGTCGTCGCGACGGGTGGGATGGTTGGATTCGATGAAGGCCAGCAAGGTGCCCTCGCCCGACAGCGGCTGAGCGTGCCACTCATCGGACCCGCAAGCCGCACAGCGCGGCGCGGGCGGATGGCGCAACGTACCGCATCCATCGCATTGCTGGGCGAGCAGTTCGCCCCGGTCGATCCCTTCCCAGAAGAAATCCTGATCGCGCCTTGGCCCCACTGCCAATCCTCCTCTTGCCCGCGCTGATCGCCCGCGCGGTTCCGGTCACACCGTTCCCGAGGAAGCCGTTGACAGTCAAGCCCGCGGGTGAAATTGACAAGGCAACACCGCACGGGAGAGCCACATTGACAACCAGCGTTACGCCAGGACGCCTCAGCCACATGAATGCTGTGGTCGATAACTATCAGGACGCGGTGAAGCACTTCATCGATGTCTATGACGGCAACATGATGCTCGATCTGCCGGGGCCGAACTGGAACGCCTGCCTGATCGAGATCGGCGGGGTCATCACCGAATTCTTCGGGCCGTTCAACTTCATGCTGAATACGCGCAACGGCGCGCACTGGCTGGGCGTCGAATACGAAGCGCCGATGAAGGAAAGCCGCGCCGCCGTCGCAGCCAACAACGTGCGCATCTATCGCGACCTGGAAGTTGCCTTTCACACCGATCCGGCGGACGGTTTCGGCGTCGACTACGAACTTTACGAGGGCACATTTTTCGGCGCCGATGCGCCGAACGTGCAGGCGCACGATCGCGGCGCCGATTTCTGGCGCAACCAGCACCCGGCAGGCATGACCGGCCCGGTCGGCTATACCCATGTCGTCGCCGATCTCGACGCGGCAGGCACCTTCCTTGAGAACCTGTTTGGATCGAAACGCGTCTATGACGCCGATCGCCCGGCGCTGGCGGCCAGGGCGCGGGGCTATGCGATTTCCGATCACGTGGTCGAGCTGCTCGAACCCACCGGACCCGGCCCGCTGCTGACCGAGATGATGCGTACCGGCGAGGGCATCCGTTCGCTGGTGATCGGGGTTGCCGATCTCGACAAGGCCAGGGCTCACTTCTCCTCCAAGGGCCTGCCGATCATCGCCGGAACCCTGCCCGACAGCTTCGCCATCGATCCAGAAGCCAATTTCGGACTGCTGTTCGAATTCGCACTGAAGACCTGAGCCGATGCACGAGGACATCAGGCGAGAGGACCGTGACGGCATTATCACCGTCACTTTCACCCGCCACCTGAAGCGCAACGCGCTGACCGTGGCGATGCGCGAAGTGCTGTTCGCCGCAGTCGACGATCTGCGCGACAACGATGATCTGCGCGTCCTGCTGATCCGCGCCGAAGGCCCCGTGTTCACAGCCGGGATCGACATCAAGGAGCATCACGAGCTGTTCCCGGCGACACGCGGCATGCAGGAATTCCGCCGCGACTACCGGCGCAACGTCCACCGCAATTTCGACGAGATGGAACTCGTCGAAAAGCCGATTGTCATGGCGATCGACGGTCTGTGCCTCGGCCTGGGGGTTGAGATGGCGGGCGCGGTCGATTTTCGGCTGGCTTCCACCCGAGCGGTATTCGGTCTGCCCGAGGTCGATATGGGCATCGTCGCGGGCAGCGGCGGCACCAGCCGCATCGTGCGGCTGTGCGGCGTCGGCTGGGCCAAGTGGCTGGGCATGGCGGGCGAGCGCATCGACGCCGAGACCGCGCTCAAGGCCGGACTGGTGCAGGCCGTGTGGGATACCGACGGCTTCGACGATCAGGTCATGGCGTTCTGTCAGCGGCTCGCCGCCAAACCGGCGGACGCGGTGGGCTCGGCCAAGGTAGCCATCGACCTGTGCAAGGATCTCGACCGCGCGGGCGGGCGCCTGGTCGAGCGGCTCGTCAATACCCCGCTGATCCTCGATGCGAACAAGCGCCTGCCACCGCTGGGCGGGCAAGGAGAAGACAGTTGAGCTGGAATACCCTGATCTACGAAAAGCGCGGTCATGCCGCCTGCATTACCCTGAACCGCCCCGACAAGGGTAATGCCGTTTCCATCGAAATGATGAAGGAACTGGCCCGGCTCTATCGCGAGGTCGAGGAGGACGACGAGGTCTGGACCCTGATCGTCACCGGCGCGGGGCAAAAGGCGCTGTGCACCGGGGCGGACATGGCCGTGTTCGAACTGACCAAGAAGGGTGAGCACATCACCGGCATCGACATGTGGGGCGAGCCGATGCTCGCCAACCGCCGCCAGTGGGAAGTGCCGCAAGAAGCGACCCCGCCCTACATGGAAATGACCAAGCCGATCATCTGCGCGGTGAACGGCATCGCCTGCGGCGCGGGTCTCGATCTGGTCTCGACCGCCGATGTCGCGATCGCCGCCGATCACGCGACATTCTTCGATCCGCACGTTTCGATCGGCGTCGTTTCAGGCCGCGAGATGGTGCGCATGGCGCGCGTGCTGCCCTTGCCTGTGGCGATGCGCATGGCAGTGATGGGCAAGCACGAACAGCTTTCCGCGCAGCGCGCTTACGAGATTGGCCTGATTACCGAGGTCGTGCCCAAGGATAGCCTGATGGACCGCGCCTGGGAACTGGCGGAGATCATCAACAGGAACGCGCCGCTGGCGGTGCGCGGCACGCGTATGGCAATCCGCAAGGGTCTGTCGCTGCCGATCCAGGAGGCCGAACTGCTGGCCGAAAGCTACCGCGTGCGCTGCGCCCAGACCGACGACGGCGCGGAAGGCCCGACCGCCTTCATCGAAAAGCGCGATCCGGTCTGGAAGGGGCGCTGACATGTCGAAACAGGTTTTCGAAGGGCTGCGCGTGCTCGATTTCGGGCGATTCATCGCCGCTCCCTGGTGCGCGGCGATCTTCGCCGATCTTGGCGCCGACGTCATCCGCGTGGAGCGCCGCGAGGGCGGTGAGGACCGCTATGTCCAGTCTTTGGAAATACCTGACGGCAGTGGCGCGGGCTATCTGCCCAACAACCGGGGCAAGCGTGGCATCACGCTGGACACCAGCACCGAGGAAGGCCGCAAGATCGCCCACGAACTGGTCAAGACTGCCGACGTGGTCATTATCAACATGCCCGACCGGGTCATGGAAGCTCACGGCCTCGATTACGAAACGCTGAAGAGCATCAAGCCCGACATCATCCTCGCCAGCGCCACTGCCTACGGGCGCGGCGGTCCCTATTCGAACCGCATTGGCTTCGACGGGATCGGACAGGTCATGTCGGGCGCGGTCCATCGCACAGGCCCGGAAGAACAGCCTTACCGGTTCATGGTGCCTTACGTCGATTACGCCACGGCCCAGAACCTCGCCATCGCGACGATGGCCGCCATCGTGCACCGCGACCGCACCGGCGAAGGCCAGCATGTCGAGGCTTCGCTGCTACTGTCCGCGCTGGCGGTTTCCGACGCGCTGCTGATCGACCAGGCGATCCTCGAACAGGACCACGGACGCATCGGCAATCGTGGTCTGGCGGTCGGTCCTTGCGACCTGTTCAATATCGAGGGCCGCTGGATTCTCGTGCAGGTGACGGGCACGCCATTGTTCCACCGCTGGTGCAGGATGGTCGGCGCGGAAGACTGGATCACCGACCCGCGTTTCCTGCGCGACGAACAACGCGCCGCCAACGGGGTGATCCTCAATGCCCGCATGCAGGAATGGTGCGACGGCCAGAAATTCGACGAGGCCATGGCCGTGCTGGAGGAAAACCGCATCCCCGCCGCCGAAGTGCTCGCGCCCCGGCAAGTGCTGGAACAGGAGCACATCAAGGCGATGGGCTATCTCAAGCCGGTCGAATATCCCGGCTTGCCCAAGCCCGCTCCGGTAATCCAGACGCCGTTCGAAATGTCGGAAACACCGGGCAAGATCGCCATGCGCGCGCCTTTGCTGGGTGAACACAATGCCGAGGTCTATGGCGAGCTGGGCTACGACGCGACGGCGATTTCGGGCCTGAAAGAGCGGGGAGTGATCTGATGTTCGGAGGACCACGCATCGTCGACCTGGATGAAGTCGAAGCGCGCGAGGTCGTGCGGATCGAGTTCGAAGACGGGCGCAGCGCCTCGATCTGGGAGCGTTTCCTGCTCCCAGCCCCATCGATGTTCACCTTCTACAACAAGTGGGATCCGGGCATGATCTCGCTGCGCCACGGCCACCAGTCGGACCACGTGGTCTACGTGCTTTCCGGCGAGGTCATGGTCGGCGACCGGCTGTGCAAGGCGGGCGCGCATATCTACCTCGTCCACGGCGACCGCTTCGGCCCGTGGATTGCCGGCCCCGAAGGCTGCGAACTGCTCGGCATCCTCAAGGGTCCGGGCGTAGCTGCGTTCTGGAGTCCCGAGGATATGCAGGAATACATCGACCTGCTCGCCAAGCACGGCGCGCGGCAAGGCGAAGTCCCGCCGCTAAAGAACACAGAGCCCTGGATGAACCCGCAGGCCGAGACGCTGCCAAGCCCGATCAAGGGGGAGTGAGGGAAGGCCCTCCGAATTGGTAGCCGAACAGCGAAGAGCCGGAATCGCGAATCCCGCGATTACGAACCGGTCATAATCTGGAAGATCCACTCTCCTGCCAGCAAGGCGATGGCAGCAAGGGCGACAACGGTGCGCTTGTTCAAGGCCACCCTAGTATTGCCGGACGCCAAGTTCCGTTCTCAGCCTTGCGATGCGCCTTGCATAATGCTGGACCATGCGAAGGCCATGATTCCTGCTTCCGAAATGCTCGTTCTCGGCATTTATCAAGGCGATCTGGTGCTGCCTGAGCAATTCATTGAGGTCCACAATCTCTCTCCGTTTAGGCGTCTTCGCGAATATCGCGATCACGCAACTGTTGAGCCTCAAGTTCCTTGAGTGCTCTGGCCTTGGCAATGTCGGTCGCCCGATCGGCCATTGCCCGCCATGCGGCTTGCGAACGAAGTGCGCGCTCGCGAACATTTGCGAGAGAAGCTCTGTCAGCTTCATCGCCAGCTTCCCTTGCCCGCGCTTCGCAGAATTCGATGGTAAGCGACATTCGGCAGCCTCCTCTCGCGCATGGCAGCCAGGAGGACCACGCAAAATGCGGCCCTCCCGACTCTTACCTCAAATCAGGCCGAGGCGAGATTGACGGCGGATTCCTTGCCATTCTGCCCGCGCTCGACATCGTAGGAGACACGCTGGTTGTTCTCGAGCGTGTGCATGCCCGCCGCCTGAACAGCGGAGATGTGAACGAAGCTGTCCTTGCCGCCATCTTCGGGAGCGATGAAGCCGTAACCCTTGTCGGTGTTGAAGAACTTGACTGTGCCGATAGGCATGGTGTGTTTCCTTTCAAGAAACGAGTAGTTGCCCCACCGCGACATGCGGCAGGGTCGTGCGTAAGGTCGTCTGTTGAAAGGAAGTCGTCGTCAGTTTCGAACCACGGCCAATTCTGGCTGGGGCGTTCATCGTTCGCCGAAGTCCGTCGCAAATTTCGACGTCAGCAAAAGCGTAATAACACGGATTCGCACGACAACCTAATCGTGCGAATTGCGCACTCTGCCCGACAGAGCCCAAAAGTCGCGCGTTCGTCCAATATTCGAGAACAGCACGTGCCGCCTGTAACGCTCTCCCGACACCGATCAGCTCCGCCCGATCCGCTCGCGGTCAATCGCTCTCAGGGCATCCACGAGCCGCCCGAAACGCTGATCGACTGGCCGGTGATGTAGCTTGCCTTGTCCGAGGCAAGAAACAGGGCGAGGTTGGCTATGTCATCGGGCCGACCCAGGCGTTTGTGCGACTGTTTCGCAGTGTTCGTCGCCTCGCTTTCCTCTCGCGCCTGTCGCAGCTGGTCGGGCGAAACGATGGAATCGAAGCCGAAGCGGCGCCACAGACTGCCCTCGCCGACCTCGTCGGGAAATTCCGGCGCGATCAGGCCCGGACAGATCGCGTTTACCCGCACGCCCCATTCCGACCAGGCGCTCGCAAGGGCCTTGGTGAGGACAAGCACATAGCCTTTGGCGGACGCATAGTTGACATAGAGGTCCGCCGAGCCCGGCGAATGACCGCCGGAAGAGGAAATGTTCACGACCGCTCCCCCGCGCGTGCTGAAATCCTTCGATGCGGCCTGCGAAACGTAGACCGTTCCCTTGATGTTGAGCGCCAGTTCCCAGTCGAATGCGTCGTCGCCCAGTTCTTCGAAGCGGGCGGGCATGCGTGCGCCTCCTGCGTTGTTGACCAGAACATCGACCGGGCCGAACTCGGCGTGGCAAGTGCCCATCATCGCATCGATGGACGATCGGTCTGTAATATCGGTCCCGATCGCCAGCACGCGCCCCGGCAAGCCTTGCTGCGACGCAAGCTGCGCGATCTCCAGGCCTCTGGTCAGGTCGCGGTCGGCGCAAACCACGTTGGCGCCCTCTGCGGCAAAGCCGAGCACCAGCCCCTGCCCGATCACACCGCTTCCGCCCGTCACGATGGCGGTCTTGCCGTTCAGGCCCAGATCCATTTCGGCATCCTCCCTCGCTTTGCGCGTCGCCTAGTCTCGCTCGAAAAGCTCCGCCCGATCCGCCAATGGCCCCGCTTCCCTGCTGAAATCCCTGCTCGCGCTCGGCCTGCGCCGCGCCTCGTCGATCCGTCCCGGCTGGAAGGTGTGACACGTTCCCACTATGCCGATGTCGGCGCCTTTCATGCCGGTCGGCATGCTGATCCCGCGCCCACCCGCAACCATGCTCGCCCAGCGTAGCACACGCGCGGCTTCGTCCGTCTGCGGATCAAGCGTCGCGAGCCATTCGTTGATGCCGGTGAGCGTCTTGCCCGCCAATGCTTCGGGCGAGACGAACCGGCCGTCCTTCAGCGTCCAGTCGAACAGATGCGCGCCATTGCGGTAAAGCCGCGTCACGACCAGACCGTCGACCGGATCGCTGGTGAAGATCTCGTAGGTCACGCGTTCACTTTCTCCCGCATGTCCGGCGCAGAACGACGCGAGGTCATACAGGTGCGTGCAATTCAGCGACTTGGCCCGCTTGACCGACATATCGTCGAGCCGCTTGCCCAGGAACGTGTCGCGCACCACCGCCATGGCCCCGTCGCAAGTTGTCCACGGTCCGCGCGGCATCTGGCTGGCGACGCCGGTGATCATCTCGCCATCGTACTCCAGCGTGACCACCATGCGGTGATAGTCGTCTTCAAGTTCGCTGGTGACGACACCGTTGCCCGGTTCGATGACAATCCGGCGGCGATAGCCGGGAAGTTTCTCGGGATCGGGATCTGCCGGTGTGCTCATGCCGCTACATTCGCAGGGCCTTGGCGCGACCGCAATATCAGTCGAAACCCAGATCCTTGAATATCTTGTTGAGTTTCTTCCAGACGGTCTTGTTGTCGCCCGCCTTGTTGCGCTCATTGAGGAAATTGAATTCGTCTTCGCGCCAGACGATGTTGGTGAACAGCGGGTGGCCGATGCTCGCAAAGTTCTGGAAAGCCGCGATGCCGAGACCGTGGAGATACTGGTGCATCGCGCGCTTGCTCAGCATCAGGCCGTCGGTCGAAAGCGCGGCGACAGCGCGGGCAAAGCGCATCGCCTCGTCGAAAAGCTGATCCTCGGGGACGACGGAATTGGCGATGCCCCATTCCTTCATTTCCTCGGCATAGACCGAACGACCGGTGAGCTGGATTTCCATGCCGCGGTTGAGCCCCATCTTGAGCAGGGCAATCGGAAGCTGGCCGTCGAAAGCGCCAAAGCCGATGCGCGACTGGCGGCGGGCGAAGCGCGCATTGTCGGTGCAGACCATCATGTCGCAGGCCAGCGCGAGCGACATGCCGAGACCCATGACATTGCCCTGACAGGCCGCGATCGTCACCTTGTCGCCCCAGATCATGCCGCGCTGGAGCGTCTCGTAGGTGTGGCGCATGTTGCGCATGCGGATCGACTGCGGCAGGCGCGCGCCCTTCTTGAGGCCGAAGCTTTCGATAGGGGTCTTGCGGGTGTCCTCGCCAGCGCAGAAATCAGGGCCTTCGGCGCGAAGCACGATAACCTTCACCTTGTCGTCGTCCTGCGCGCGCTCGAACTGCTCGTGCAGCAGGTCGTTCATGCCGGGAATGGCGATAGCGTTGCGACGGTCGGCACGGTTGAGCGAAATGATGGCGATGTGATCTTCGACCACTTCGTATGTCACCGTGTTGGAGAGATCTTCGTGGGCGTAGCCCTCGCCAACTTTCGGATCGCTCTCGCTCATCCGCTTTACTCCTTGCACTATCAATCATCTAACCTTTAAGCGACCCGCTATTCGCGAAGGTATCCGGTTTGTCAAATATCAAACCTGCTGGTGACGAACCGTGTCAGCGTAAGGATCGCAATCACTCTCGCGATTGCCTTGCATAAGTCTAATGGTTAGATAATTGGCAAGCCCAGCGGACCAAGCCGACGATTGACGATTCGCCGGTGCAGGTTCACGTTTCTGGCAAGATCAAGGAGAGCGAAAGTGGCCACGCAAGCGACTCTGGAAAAGTTCCCCGAACAGGCCGAGGGTGTTCGCATCGATCCCGGCCTCGGCTACGCTGTGTTCGATGCCGACAACCACTATTACGAGGCACAGGACGCGCTGACGCGGCACTTGCCCGCCGAATGGAAGAGGCGCGGCCCCAAGTGGATAGAGATGAACGGTCGCAAGCGGCTGATGCTGGGCGACAAGCTCTATGGCTTCATCCCGAACCCGACCTTCGATCCCATCGCCAAGCCCGGTTGCCTGCACGACTATTTCGCGGCCAAGCTCGACGGCGCCGATCTCAAGACCGCGATGGGCGACCTCGAACCGCTGAGCAGCCGTCCCGAATATGGCAACCGGGATGCGCGCCTCGCCGTGATGGACGATCAGGGCGTCGGCGCGACCTGGCTTTTCCCGACACTGGCCGTCACACTCGAAGTGCCGATGCAGCCCGACGTGGAAGCGGTGCTGGCGACGATCCGCTCGTTCAACCGCTGGCTCGCGGAAGACTGGGGCCTTGCCTACAAGGACCGCCTGTTCGGCGTGCCGATGATTTCGCTGTCCGATCCCGACTGGGCGGTCGAGGAAGTCGAATGGGCGATCCGCCAGGGTGCCAAGGTCATCTCGATGCGCAACGGACCGGTCTATACCGCGACCGGAACGACCTCTCCAGGCGCGCCGGAATACGATCCGTTCTGGGCGCGCTGCGAGGAAGCCAATATCGTCGTCGCGCCCCATGCCGGGAACGACGGATACGAGTTCATCGGCAACATGTGGGAGCCGGGCGGTTACGGCGCGTTCTCCGTCTCGCCGCTGCACAAGGTCGTCACCTCGCAGCGCGCGGTGCCCGATTTCTTCGCCGCGCTTGTCTGCCACAAGGTGTTCGAGCGGTTCCCGCGCCTGCGCGTCGCCTCGGTCGAGAACGGGGCATCATGGGTCAGGCCGCTGCTGGTGCGCCTGTTCCGCGGCCATGCCCAGACCAGGGGCTATTACAAGAAGAACCCAGTCGATCAGTTCATCGAGCACATCTGGGTCACGCCGTTCTGGGAGGACAAGATCGAGGAGCTGGTGCAGGACATCCCGATCGACCGCATCATCTTTGGCAGCGACTGGCCGCACACCGAAGGTGTCGAGAGGCCGCTCGATTTCCTCGAGAGCCTCTCCAGCCTCAATGCGGAAGACACCCGCAAGGTCATGCGCGACAATGCCGCAGAGCTGACCGCGACCGCCAATCCGTGAGCGCATCGGGAGAGGAAACGCCGGTTCTGAGCGAGGTCGACGGGGGCGTCGGCCTCATCACGCTCAACCGGCCTGACAAGCTCAATGCCTGGACCCCGGCGATGCGCCTCGCCTATTTCGATACGCTCGAAATGTTCGCGAGCGATCCCGACGTGCGCGCGATTGTGGTGCGCGGTGCGGGTCGGAGCTTCTGTTCCGGCGCGGACCTGTCGATCATCCGCGCGCCCGATGCCCAGAGCGAGGCGGCACGCGCGGCAGAAAGCCGCCAATACTGGTTCCCGCTCTCTATCGGCAAGCCGATTGTCGCCGCGATCCACGGGCCATGCCTCGGCATTGGCCTGCAACAGGCGATGTTCTGCGACATTCGTTTCGCCGCGCGCGATGCAAAGATCGGCGCGCCCTATGTGCGGCGCGGGATCGTCGGCGAAATGGGCATCACCTGGATGCTCTCGCGGCTCTGCGGGGTAGGTGCGGCCAACGACATCATGCTTTCGGGCCGTATGCTCTCGGGAGAGGAGGCGGCCCGGATCGGCTTGGTCAACGAGGCGGTGGAGCCGGACCAGGTGTTTGAGCGCGCCATGACCTACGCCCGCGACCTTGCCGCAAACTGTTCGCCGCTCGCCATGCGCACGGTGAAGCTCCAACTCTATCACGATCTTATGGACGAGTTCACACCGAGCTTCGACCGGTCCGAACGCCTGCTCGACGAGGTGCTGCGCGGAGAGGACGTGAAGGAAGGCATTGCCGCCGTGCGCGAGAAGCGCCCGGTCCGCTTCCCGGGCCTCGATCCGCAACTTGGCAGCACCGGAGCCTTGCCGAAGTGAGCAGTGCCGATGCCCTGACGGACACTGGCCTCTCGATCCGTTACGGCGGTGACGAACCGCCGATCCCGGAGGGATCGCTTGCAGCAATGCTGCGCAGACAGGGCGAGAAATTCGGGGAGCGCCCTGCCCTGCTGGTGCCGCAGGAGGGCGGCGGTGTCGCGCCGGTCTCCTACGCGGAAATGGTCGCACAGGCCGAAAGTGTCGCGCACTGGCTGCGCGGCCTGTGCGAGCCGGGATCGCGTGTGGCCATCTGGTCGCGCAACGCCTTGGAGAGCGTGGTGGTGCAGCACGCCTGCACGCTCGCGGGAATGGTCGTCGCCCATTTCAACACCGGCTGGAGCCAAGCCGAAGTGCGCCACGCCTGCGAACTGATCGAGCCGTCGCTTGGCTTCACCGGGCAGGGATTCCGCGACGCCGATCTTGGCGAGCGACTGGCTCCTTTCGCCACGTTCCCGGTGCTGCCGCTGAACGACGTGGCCGCCATTGCCGAGACATCGCGAACTGGTGACCTGCCGGATCCCGGCCCGGATGCGCCCTGTCTCATCCAGTTCACCAGTGGCACCACCGGCAAGAGCAAGGGCGCGCTGCTGAGCCAGCGTTGCGTGCTTTACGGCGGCTGGCTGCGCCCGGCGGTTTACGGCGGCAACGAGCATGACGTGTGGCTCAACGCGGTGCCCTATCATCACATCGGCGGCTCGATTGCGATCATGGTCGGCGCGCTCGCCACCGCCAGCGCCTTCGTCGTGCTCGAACGTTATGACCGTGACCAGACGGTCCGGCTGATGCGCGAGTTGCGCCCGACCCGGATGGGCGGCGTGCCAACGATGTGGCACGACATTCTCTCCTCCCCCAACCTGCCTTCGGAAAGCACGGTGCGGCTGGTCACGCTGGGCGGCGCGACCGTGCCGCCTTCGATCGTGCGCGCGGTGCAGGAAAAGACCGGTGCGACCTGCGCTATTGGTTATGGCCAGTCGGAAAGCGGCGCCGTCACCAACACTACCTTTGACGATTCCATCGACACGCTGTGCGAGACCATCGGCCGCCCCTCGCCGCACACCGAGGTGATGATCGCCCACCCCGAAACCGGGGAACCGCTGCCGCTCGGCGAGGTCGGCGAAATCCTCGCGCGCAGCCCCGGCAACATGACGGAATACTGGGGCAACCCCGAGGCGACCGCCGAAACCATCCGACCGGATGGCTTCCTGCGCACCGGCGATCTGGGTTCGATGGACGAACAGGGCTATGTCCGCTTCGCCGGACGCTCGCGCGAGGTCATCATTCGCGGCGGCGAAAACATCTATCCCGCCGAGGTCGAGGATGCGCTGCTCTCGCACCCCACCGTGGGCCAGGCCGCCGTGGTCAAGGTGCCGCACGAGCGGCTGGGCCACGAAGTCGGCGCAGTGGTGACACTTGCCGGAGGGGTCGAAGCCGATTTCCCGGCGCTGGAAGCCCACGTTGCCGAACAGGTCGCGCATTTCAAGGTGCCGCGCCACTGGCGCGTAGTCGAAGAGATGCCGCTCACCGTTTCGGGCAAGATCCGAAAGGTCGAACTGGAGAAGCTGTTCGAGGAGCCAGCGTGAGCGCCGAAACGATTGCTCAGGTTCTCAAGGAGCAGGCCGCGCTTGGCGAAAAGACATTTGTCGTCATCGACGATGATCGCCTGACCTATGCAGGAGCGGAGGAGCGTTCGCGCAAGGTGGCGGCTGCGCTGATAGCGGCTGGCGTCGGGCGTGGCAGCCGTGTCGCCATGCTGATGGGCAACAGTTCCGAATTTGCCGTCACCTTCTTTGGCATCACCCGCATCGGCGCCGTGGCCCTGCCCTTCAGCACCATGTCGACGCCGCACGAACTCGCCGGCATGCTGGCGCGGGCGGACTGCGAATATCTGATCGCCGCCAAAGCCTATCGCGGACGCGACTTTCGCGAAGTGCTGACCGGCGTGCTTGGGCAGGAGCCAGACGGTCTGCTCATGGTCCCCGACATCCCAACGCTGCGCCGCGTCTGGTTCGGAGTGGACTCGCTGGAAAGCCAGGACGCGCCCGACGCACCGGTGCTAGCAGCCGATGCGCAGGTTACGCCCGCCGACACCATGGTCCTCGTCCACACTTCGGGTTCGACGAGCGCGCCCAAGGGCGTGATCCACACCCACGGTCAGGTGATCCGCAACATGCGCCGCCAGAACGCGACTCGCGGCTACACACCCGATGAAGTGCTGTTCGCCAATGCCCCGTGGTTCTGGGTCGGCGGCCTTGCCTATTCGTTCCTTGCCACCCTGATCGCGGGGGCGCGGCTGCTGTGCTCTTCGGCGCGGCCCGCAGACATGCTCGACCTGATCGAGCGCGAGCGCCCGACCATGACCAACGGCGTCGCCTCGACGATGCTGGCGCTCGAACAGGACCCGAGCTTCGCCGGGCGAGACCTCTCGTTCATGCGGCGCGGCAACCTCTATCCGATCATGCCGCCCGAAGTGCGCCCGAAAGACCCGGAGCTGCGCCACAACCTGCTCGGCATGACCGAGGCGGGCAGCGTGTGCATTGTCGGCGACAGCGAGGACGACCTGCCCGAAGAAATGCGCGGCTCCTATGGCAAGCCGGTGGAGGGCGTGGACATCCGGGTCGTCGATCCCGAAACCGAACTGGACGGCCCGGAAGGCGAGCTGTGGCTGCGAGGTCCCAACGTCATGCAGGGATACTACGGGCGCGAGCGGCACGACACATTCGACGATGAGGGCTGGTATCACTCGGGTGACATGTTCACCGTGGATGCGCAGGGATACTGCTATTTCAAGGGTCGCACCGGCGACATCATCCGCACGGCAGGCGCGCAGGTTTCGCCGCGTGAGGTCGAAGGCGTGCTCAGCGACGTGACGGGCGGACGCACCGCTCTGGTCATCGGCGTGCCCGACGAGAAGCGCGGGCAGGCGGTCACCGCCGTAATGGTCGGCAGCGAACCGGTCGACGAAGCGGCGCTGACAGCAGCACTGCGCGAGCGGCTTTCGCCCTACAAGGTGCCGCGCCGCTTCCTGACCATGACCGAGGACGAACTGCCCTTGCTGTCGAGCGGCAAGATCGACCTCAAGAAACTGGCGGAGATTGCCAGTGAGCGGTGAGACTGTTGCGGCATTGCTCGCCGCCAATGCCGCGTCGCGCGGCCAGGCCGATGCGATTGTCGATCCGCAGCGCGGCATTTCTTGGGCAGGCCTGAACGAGGCCAGCGCAAACCGCGCCGCCCAGCTTGTCGAGACCGGAATCAACAAGGGCCTCCGCGTTGCGCTGATGGCCGAAAACAGCGTCGACTGGGTGGACTGGGCCTGCGCGGTCATGCGGATCGGCGCGGTGCTGGTGCCTCTGTCCACCATGCTGCGCGGACCGGAGATCGAGAGCCAGATACGAATCGCCGGGGTGCGGCATCTGATATTTCAACCGGAGATCCGGGGACGCGACATGCACGCGGAACTAGCCGCGCTCGACCGTTCGGCCCTGCCTTCGCTGCGCAGCATAAGGTGCAGCATAGACCCCTTGCCGCAGGCCTCTCCCGAAGCTGTTTCCGTCGCGCAGGCGCTCACGGACAGGCTGCTCCCCGCCGACGAAATGGCGGTGATCTTCACCTCCGGCAGCAGCGGCCTGCCCAAGGGCGTGATCTACACACACGGCAGCGCGATCCGCGCCAATGCCAGCAATAGCGCATCGCGCTGCATCAGGGCCGACTCGCGGCTCTACATGCCGATGCCACTGTTCTGGACGGGCGGTTTTGCCGGCGCGCTGTTTTCCGCGCTCAGCACCGGCTGCACCTTGTTGACCGAGGCCGGAGGCAGCGACGGCGACTCGCTGGCCTTCCTGTCGCGCGAGAAGGTCACGCTGTTCCGCGGCTGGCCCGATCAGGCAGCGCGCATGGCTGCGCACCCCCTCTTCGCCAGCATGGATTTCTCGTCGCTCGCTCCCGGCAGTCTCGATGCGATCATGCCCGGTGAGCCGCCACCTGTCGGCGCGCGCGCGCCGCAGCTTGGCATGACCGAGAGCTTCGGCCCCTATTGCGGTTATGCGCTCGACGAGATTCTGCCTGAAGGCAAGCACGGCTCCATGGGCAAGCCCTTCCCCGGCAGGCAGGTGCGGATCGCCGATCCCGAAAGCGGCGCGCTGCTGGGTGTCGATGAGATCGGAGCAATCCAGATCGGCGGGCCGACAATCATGAAGGGCATTTGCGGACGCGAGCGCGAACAGGTCTTCACGCCCGATCTTTGGTATGACACCGGCGACATGGGACGGCTCGATGCCGACGGCTTCCTGTGGTTCGCCGGACGGCGCGACGCGATGGTCAAGATCGCCGGAGCGAGCGTCTATCCGGTCGAGACCGAAATGGCGCTGGAGCAGATCGCCGGGGTGGACCGCGCCGTGGTCTGCGACGTGACAGTCGACGGCGAGCTGAGGCTTGGCGCGGCGGTTGCTGGCACGAACCTGTCCCTGGCCGATCTGGCGAAAGCGATGCGTTCGTCGCTCAGCACCTTCAAGGTGCCGCGCCTGTGGCTGCTTCTCGAACCGGGTGAGGACTTCCCGCGTCTCGTCTCGGGCAAGGTTGACGTCCCGGCGGTCCGCAATTTGATCGTCGAAAAGGGCGAGCCTGTTTGATTGTCGCATCGCTCATTGCGAAAAACCGGTTCCCACTTTTTCGCGCGATGCTCTACCGCCCCTTGAACTGCGGCGCGCGGCGTTCGGCAAAGGCCTTGACGCCTTCCTTGAAATCCTCGGTCGTCACGGCAGCCTGCTGGCTTTCCGCCTCGACCTGAAGCGTTGCCTCGAAGCTCTCTTCGAGAGCCTTGCGCACCTGTTGTTTGATGAGCGCCAACGATCTGGTTGGCATGGCCGCCAGCTTGGCCGCCACTTCGCGCGCCCGGTCCATCAGCATGTCATCATCGACCACCTCGGTCACGAGGTTGCAGCGTTCGGCCTTCTCCGCGCTCATCTTCCCGGTCAGCAATGCCATTTCGAGCGCCCGCACCCGGCCTGCCGCGCGCGCCACCAGCCAAGTGCCGCCGACGTCCGGAGTCAGACCCAGATTGGCGAAAGTGAACACGAAATTTGCGCTCTTTGCCGCAAGGATGATGTCACCCGCGAGCGCCAGCGAGGCCCCTGCTCCCGCCGCGACGCCGTTCACTGCCGTGACCACCGGCACCGGCGCATCGGCAAAGGCGCGCGCCAGCGGCTTGTAATAGGTTTCCATCATGCCGAGCACGTCGGTCTTGCCTTCACCGACACCGGCGCCGCCAAGGTTTGCCCCGGCGCAGAAGCCCCGCCCCGCGCCCGTTACGACCAGTGCGCGAGCTCCAGCCGCCACTTCGCCTGCCATCGTCGCGGCAATTTCCAGGGCCATGTCCGGCGAGAAGGCGTTGAGAACTTCGGGCGCATTGAGCGTCACGATAGAGACTTCGCCCTCGCGTTCGACCAGCACGTTGCCATCTGCCATTGCGCAAACCCCT
>JAGREJ010000090.1 GCA_020446595.1 Novosphingobium sp.
CAACGAACCAGGCGTTGCCTTCTAGAGGGCAGAGCGTGGAAAGTACGCTAAACAACGCTAAGCGAGAACGAACGGTGAACCTGGCTATCAGGACGGCCTTTCGATGCCGAGACGTCGCATTTCCCTGTAGATTGTCGACCGGCCTATGCCGAGTTGTTTGGCCGCTTCAGTCGGCGAAACTCGCGCTTCGACCAATTTGATTGCGGCATCGACCTTGCCCATGTCAAGCGGCTGACGACCTGGGCGCTTGCCTTTGGTTCGAGCGGCAGCGATGCCATCCTTGGTTCGTTCAGAAATAAGCCGACGCTCAAAATGCGCTATTGCCCCAAAGACATGAAAGACCAATTCGCCGGCGGCTGAGTTGGTGTCGATCTTTTCCTCCAGGCTGAGGAGAGCAATATCGCGTCTCCGCAGATCTTCAACGATAGCAAGCAATTCCGCCAATGAACGGCCCAGACGATCGAGGCGAACGACCACCAGCGTATCGCCGGCACGCGCATAAGTCAGCAGTTCGGCCAGCCCTGGCCGATCCATGCTCTTGCCGGATATCACGTCGCTGAAAACCTTTATGGCGCCGGCTTCTTCGAGACGCATTGCTTGGCCGGTGATGTCCTGATCACCTGTGCTGACCCGGGCGTAGCCGAGGATGGCGGTCATCGAATGAGGCTGATCTGCAGCCCCGATGCCTTAACCTGCGTCCAGGCCTTGTCGGCGGTGAGCGCGGGAAGGCCTTGCGTGATCGCCAGGGCCATACAGGTGCGATCGCCCAAGCCGCAGCCAAATTCCCGGGTTGCTGGGTAAAGCGTGGCAGCGGCTGCGGCAGCGTGGCGATCATGTGAGTGAACATCGAGATGCAGGGCATCAAGCATCTCCACAGCTCCATCGAGCGGGATGCCACGCCGGATCAGTTCCTTGATCACTTCCTGATAATTCACGGCCGAGATGATCCCGTCACCGATGTGTGCGGCAACAGCATCCGCCCCTGCCTCATCGCGGAGCAGAGCCAGAAGCGCGGATGCGTCGAAGACAACCGACGGCATGCTCAAGCTTGCTCATCACGGGCGGTCTCAGCACGCCGCTCGGCAAGGAAGTCATCGACCGAAGCGTTGCGAGTAGCGTACTGCCGATAGAGGCTCTGGGCATGGCGAACGCTCTGATGGATCGAGGTCAGCTTCACTTCGTCCCCCTCGACCGAAAAGACCACCGTGCCGCCGTCGGCCATGCCCAGCGCTTCCCGCACCATCTTGGGGAGGACCAAGCGGCCATTGCGGGCCACGCGAGCATCAAATGCCTTACCCATCAATCAACCCTTTTCTCAACATACCACATCGTGGATTGTGGCATGTTGAGAAAAATGGAGCAATCCCGAACGCGGGCGCAAAGACCACGTCCCCGAACCGGACGGTTCGTGGACGGTCGAACACGGGTTTGCGTCGCGCCATCAATTCCGTCCACATAATATGTCTCTTTACTCGCACCTGTCCATAGGCTCGACTGGCGTTTTGTGGACGGGGAGTCGCGATGAAGAAGCGCAAGCACGAACTGCTCAGCGAAGCAGAGCGCGAAATCTTGTTCGGCATTCCGACCGATCGAGACCTGCTGGCTCGGCTCTACTCGTTCGAGCCGACCGACATCGACATCATCGGCGTCCGCCGCGAGAAGAGGAACCAGCTTGGTGCTGCTCTGCAACTCGCCCTGCTCCGGCATCCGGGCACGCCACTTGCTCAAATGCTCCAGGACAAACGAGAGGTTCCTGCGGAGTTGCTTGCGTTCGTTGCGGAACAGATTGTCGTTTCGCCGACTGTGCTGTCCGACTACGCCGCCCGCGGTCAGACAATGACTGACCATGCCCGCGAGCTCGCAGCAAAGCTGGGCGTGCGGGGCCCGGTGCGGGCCGACATCCCGCTAATGATCGAAGCCGCAGCACAGGCCGCCTGGCCGACCGACAAAGGCTTGATCATCGCCGCCGGCGTTGTTGCAGGCTTGCGGCAGGCGGGAATCCTGCTGCCATCGATCTCGACGATCGAGCGTGCTGGCATCGCTGGCCGTGCCCGAGCACGCAAGCAAGCCGCCACAGCGCTCGTGGCAGGCCTGAGCACTGAGCAGCTCGCACAGCTCGATACGTTGTTCGATGAGGTCCCCGACCATGGCGTCAGTCGGCTCACGTGGCTCAAGTCGATCCCGGTGGCGGTCAAGCCCGACCACATCCGGCACATTCTCGAGCGGCTCCGATTTGTGCGACAGATTGGCATCGCAGCTGAGGCGGCCGACAACATCCATCTCGATCGATATCGCCAGTTTGTGCGCGAAGGTCGGGTTTCCGCGACCTATATGATCGAGCGTTATGCCACCACGCGTCGCCAGGCCACGCTGGTCGCATTCCTCATTGATATCGAGGAGCGGCTGACCGACAGCGCGCTGGAGATGGCGGACAAGCTGATCGGCAGCATGTTCACCCGAGCCAAGAACGCGCAGGCGCGCCGTTATGCGACCACGTCACGCGATGTTGCGAGGCTGATGCAGATCTTCGGCCGCACGATTGATGCTCTGACGGCCGCCGTCGATGATGGCCAAGATCCGCTTGATGCACTCGATGACGCCGTAGGCTGGCACACGCTGCTCAGGATCAGAGCGGAAGTGGCCAACATCGCCAACACCGCGCATGTCGACCCGCTGATTGTCGCCGGCGATCGCTACGCCACCTTGCGCAAGTTCGCGCCGGACTTGCTCGAAGCGTTGGAGTTCCGTGCTGGCAAAGGCAGCGCCAAGACCATTGCCGCGATCGAGACGCTCCGCGAGATCAACCGATCAGGTAAACGCGAACTTCCGCCAAACGTGCCGATGCCTTTCCGCAAGGAATGGCAGAAGCTGATCGTCGGCGACGATGGCAAGGTCAATCGTCGACTTTGGGAGATCGCGACCTTGGCGCACGTCAGAAACAAGTTGCGCTCGGGCGATCTCTGGGTTGAGCGCTCGGCGGGCTATCGCCGCTTCGACAGTTACCTGCTCACCGAGCCACAGGCTGCGCCCGTGGTGGCTAACCTTGGTCTGCCTCCGACCGCCGAGGACTGGTTGTCCGAACGCAGTCGCCAACTCGACTGGCGGCTCAAGAAGTTCGCGCAGCGCCTCAAACGAGACGATTTGCACGGGGTGCGCTTCGCGGACGGACGTTTGCAAATTTCGCCGGTCCGTACAGCCGTTCCCGAAGCGGCGGAAGCGCTGGCCGACCGGCTTGATGCGATGATGCCGAAGATCCGGATCACCGAGTTGTTGCACGAGGTCGCTCGCGAAACCGGGTTCCTCAAGGCCTTTACCAATTTGCGCACCGGCGAGCCGTGCCCGAACGAAAGCGCGCTGCTCGCTACGATCCTGGCCGACGGCACCAATCTCGGCCTGTCCCGCATGGCGGCGGCGAGTGAAGGCGTGACGCGCGATCAGCTAATGTGGACACACGACGCCTACATTCGGGAGGAAACCTACCGGTCGGCGCTGGCTGCGATCATCAATGCCCATCATCGGTTGCCATTTTCGGCAGTGTGGGGGGCGGGCACGACCTCGAGCTCTGACGGGCAATTCTTCCGGGGTGCCAAGCGCGGCGCATCGGGCGGCGACATCAACGCCCGCTACGGCGTCGATCACGGCTTCAGCTTTTACACGCACAATTCTGATCAGCGCGCGCCCTATCATGTCAATGTGATCTCGGCGGCGACCCACGAAGCGCCGTACGTGCTCGATGGCCTGACCAGTCATGGCACCGATCTCAACATCACTGAGCATTATGCCGACACCGGCGGCGCCACCGATCACGTGTTCGCCCTGTGCGCAATGCTCGGGTTCAGGTTTTGCCCGCGGCTTCGCGATTTTCCGGATCGACGGTTGATCCCGATCGGCCAGCCCTCGGCCTACCCGCATATCGCGCCGCTGCTCGGAAAACGCGTCCGAACCGAAGTGATCCGCGAACAGTGGAGTGACGTCCTGCGGCTTGTCGCCTCGATCAAGTCGGGCCATGTCGCGCCGTCGGTGATGCTCCGGAAGCTCGCAGCCTACGAAAGACAGAACCAGCTCGACGTCGCAGTGCAGGAGATCGGCAAGGTCGAGCGTACACTGTTCATGCTCGATTGGCTCGGAAACCCCGAGCTTCGCCGGCGTTGCCACGCGGGGCTCAACAACAGCGAGCAGCGCCATGCCCTGACCCAGGCGATTTACACTTTCCGCCAAGGCCGGATCATCGACCGCAGTCACGAGGCCCTGCAATACCGCGCCTCCGGGCTCAACTTGGTGATTGCGGCCATCGTCTACTGGAACACGACCTACATGGCTGACGCCGTCGAGCACCTCCGCCACGCCGGCGAACAGGTGCCGCCCGAATTGCTCGTTCACACGTCGCCGATCGGGTGGGAGCATATTGCCTTTTCGGGCGATTTCCTGTGGGAGCGAGCGGCGGCGGCAACCGGTCGAAAGCCGCTCACACTGCCAAGCCAGGTCTACGCGGCATGACGTTCGCGCTTCGTTCTTCCTTAGCGTTGATTAGCGTACTTTCCACGCTCTGCCCTCTATAATACCTACAGCGTGAACGGCATCCCGGTAAGCGGCGGCGCTCCTGCTGCGCGATCGGCCTCGATCCCGCTCACGATCACGGCGGCCGACGCGACGGGCGGGGGCCAGCTCGCGGCGCAACCGGCGATCGTCCAGCCCCAAGGCAGCGCCGACGCCTCGGCGGGCTATGTCGCCTCGATCTTGGCCGCTGCGTTCAATGCTCGCATAACCGATACGTGGCGGGCGCTGGAAGCCAATTACGGGGCCGCCAACAGCTTTCACAAATATGGGCAGGCGGTGGATTTCGTGCCGCGTGCCGGGCTGCACACGATCACGCGCGAGCAAATCCGCGCCGTGATGGCGCAACATGGTATTCGCGTGGCGGAGCTGCTGGGGCCGGGGGACCGGGGCCATGCCGATCATTGGCATCTGGCTTTCTATACCGGCGATCAGACTCGGCCGCTCGATCGCGCTCAAATTGTCGTCGCCAGAGCGGAACGCGGGGTAGGGGGCCTAACCTCGGCGGCCGTGCAGCCGATGGCCAGCTATGAGGCTGCGCCAGCTCCACAAGCCCGCGTCATGGCGGCTCGGCCGAACGCCGCGCCTATTTCCGTTGCGGTGAATTTCCGGCGCGACATGCTGCATCCTTCGCCTACCGATCCCACGGCGGACCCGCGATTTATTCCGCGCACAATCACCGCCAGCAATTGAAGCGACGGCGCGCTAGGCGCTCAATTCGGCAAGCCGGTGTGGGCGCTGATCCCCATCCCGGCCAGCTCCTCAATGAGCCAGTCTCGAAAGTCCGAAATGGATTTCGCGCCTTCGGCCCTCAAGGCGGCAACGTCTTCCTCTTTGAAACTCCAATCGTCCTTGCCGATGTGGCGCAAGGCGCGCCAAACGCAATGCTTCTGATAGCTGTAGATCGCGCAACGGAGATACCCGCGAACGATCTTTTCCATAGCCGCATCGTCATTGCGGTGGCGATCTAGCAATGCGTCAAGGTCGGCTACGGACGGATTGGGATCAAGCATGGTCGGCCTCGATCTGTAGGGCGAGCTGGGCGAGGCGATCGGGAGCAAGCAAGTCGTCGGCCGCAAGGTCGATAGCGAAGGGTTCGCCGGGTTCGGGCGGCCGTCGATCGGCGGCGAAAGCGGCAAGATAGGGTTGCGCCGCGTCGGTTTCGATCCAGCGCCAGAAGGCAGGCCCTTGGCCGAATAGCCCGGCCTCGAACATATCGAGCCGGGCTTGCGCGAAATCATCGCACATTAGGCGAAGTGGATCACGGCCGATTCAGTGGTCCGCCCCTGCGGGCGCACGACAATATCGACCTTGCAGCCAAGCCGGGTGAGCATGGCTAGAAGCCGCTCAACCGAGACGCTGCGGAACTGGCCTCGCAGGATGCGCGACAATTCCGGTTGGGTAGATCCCGTAACCTTGGCGGCGGCGATCTGCGTCAACTTCCGCTCCTGCATGGCCTCGGCCACACGGGTAACGAGCTGGGCTTTCAAAAGGTGGGTGTCGGGGTCGGCAAAGCCTAGATCGGCAAAGACATTGCCGCTGCCTTCCTCAATGATTTCGTCCTGTGCGCTCATGCTGTGCCTCGCGGGGTCTGGTGTTGCCGGTGATGCTCCTCGGCGGATTTCAGCCGCGTTCGGATCAAATCCATATCGGCCTGCGGCGTGGCCTTGCCCTGCTTGGATTTCTTCTGGAAGGCGTGCAGGACATAGACCGCCTCCGCGAATTTGACCGTATAGACCGTGCGGAACGTATCGCCTTGGTGGTCGTCTATGATCTCGACCACGCCAGCGCCGCCAAAGCCCTTCAACGGCTTAGTGCTGGCGTGCTGCCCGCCTTGCTGCGCAAGGTGCAGGGCATAGCCCATTACGTCCTGCACATCGTCCGGGAACTCCCGAAAATCGCGCTTTGACGATGCCACCCATCGAACCGGCCGTTCCGTATCCATCGCGGCTATTATGCACAAATATACATAGCCCGCAAGCGGAAATTATGCGCGTATGTGCATATTGCCAGCTCGCTATGCCGATTGAGGCGACCGCGATCGGGGCGGCTCAATCGAGCGCCCTGCGCGACGAATGTATCAACGCCGGGGATGCAGGGCCGTAATTTTATGCTAGAGGCCCGGCGCGGCCCACGCCCCCCAATTTGTGCGGCCGTCCACTTCCGACGATGGCCCGCAAGGACTAGCCATCGTCGGAAGACCAACAAACAATCTAGCCGATGCCACGCGCCGCCCCTGTCCGGGCAGGCGAGGGCTGCTTGCCGTTGTAATAAAATTACTGCTCAATCTGGCCCTAGTTGCGCGTGCAATTTCCCTATTGTTGAGTCATCGTCCTCCCTACAGCGACCGAAAGGAGGACTAGGCTATGGTTGATTCTTCCAATATCTATCGAGAGCAACAGAAAGCGGTTGCCCTAGAGTTCATGGAAAAAGCTCTTGCGATACTCGTTGAGGTCGATGATTCAGCCGCAGATTGTTATCTGCAACAATCAATAGATACGTGCATGGCGTCACCGCGCATGACATTTCCCGAAGATGAATTTTGGGATTGTGTTGATGAATTGCCACATTTGACCGATCGCGTCTTGTTCCTGCATCGGCAGAACGGGCTTTCGATCGAGCAAATCGCCAAACGACTAGGCATCGAGCAGAAAGAGGCGGCCGAACGGCTTTCCGTGGGGCTTGCCCTTGTTCGCGGCTCATTCAGCCTGATGGAGCATTAATCGCCGGAATCGGGGTGAGGAAGCATCTTGCCGAGCGTGGCGACCAATTCACCGGGCATGTAGGGCTTGGCGATATAGGCAGCGCCGTTCGGCAATTCGCCTGCACCTGGTCGCACGCGGCCAGAGGTAACGAGGACCGGCATGGACGGCCATCGGTCGCGGACGGCAGCGGCCAAGGCAAGGCCGGTCATCCCTCCGGGCATTTCAATATCGGTGAACACCGCGCCAATGTCATCGCGGCCGTCAAGGATCGCCAGAGCGTCCGCCGCCTCGCACGCCTCAAAGACGCGATAGCCCGCGTCCATAAGAATGTCGGCCGCCATCGTCCTCACTAGGGGTTCATCCTCCACAACCAGCACGGCCGCGCTGCCCGATCCTAATCCCATTTTCCCGGCTCCCCGTCCTTTTCGGCCTTCTCCTGTGCCGCATCACGCAACATTCCCGCCCAGCAAGCGAGGATCAAACCTTCATCGGGTGCGGTTTCCCCGGTGATGACAGCGTAAATCCCCAGCACATTGGAGGTTTCCTC
>JAGREJ010000091.1:0-2014 GCA_020446595.1 Novosphingobium sp.
GCCGAGCGTGTTCGCGACTATATTCGTGGCGACCTGCCCAAGGGTTGCTGCTCGGTGGATCGCTGCGCGGAAAAATTCGGCGTGTCGCCGCGCACGCTACAGGCCCGGTTGGAGGCCGAAGGCACATCGTTCAGCATGCAGATAGAGGAAGTGCGGATACATCTCGCCAAGGTCTATCTGCAGCGGCCCGAATCGAGCCTCGACGAAATCGCCGAATGGCTGGGCTACAGCGAACAGACTAGCTTCGGGCGCGCATTTCGGCGCTGGACCGGAACGAGCCCGCAGAAATACCGGCAGGGTCTCGGCTGAGTCAGGCCGCGGAGACGCGCGTCATCACATAGTCGCCCGCGCCATCGACCTCGGTACGCCAGCCGGGATAGACGACGATGGTGGTGAAGACCTCGGCGATCACGGCAGGTCCATCGACAAAATCTCCCGGCATCATCACCGACCCGTCAATGATTTTGGTTTCGACGTAGCCCTGTCCGAGGTTGACCGGCCTTGTCGAAGCGACCTGCGCCTCGCGTTTGTCTGAAACGGCAGCGCCGCCGGCTTGTGGCGAGGCAGTAGGCACGCGCGCGATCAGGCGCACACCGGTTACTTCGGGCAACTCGTCCTCGCGGATGTGGCCGTATTCCTCAGTGTGGCGCCGGTTGAACAGCGCGAGTGCTGTTTCGCCCAAGCTCCCATCGAGCCACGCCAGATCGTCGACAGCACCTTGGGCGACATCGAACGACAGCGAGAAATTCTGGCCCGGATAACGCATGTTAAACTGGAAGGTCGCTTCGATTTCCTGCGCACCAAAGCCCGCCTCGGCAAGGCACATGCCGGCGCGTCCGGCCAGTTCGCTCCACAGCTCGCGCAGGTGCTCGACGGGAAGATCGCCGACCGGCGCGATGACCGAGCGTTCCTCGTCGACCGTCGGATCGGCGACAAGCGTGCCGAGCGCGGAGAAGGTCGGGCTGGCGCGCGGGATCAGCACCGTCGCGATTCCGAGTTCCTCGGCCTGTATTCCGGCAAAGGCAGGCCCATTTCCGCCATAGGCCAGCATGGTGAGGTGCGATGGATCGACGCCCTTGCTCGCGGTGGTGCGGCGGATGCCATCGACCATGTTGGCATTGACGAGGCGGAAGGCATCGAAAGCGGCTTCCTGAGCGGTCTTGCCGATCTGCTTGCCAATAGTCGCGAAGGCATCTTCGACGCCCGCTCGCTTCAGCGCAAAATCGCCCCCGGCAAAGGTGGCTTCGTCCGACAGCACGCCAAGCATCAGCAGCGCGTCGGTCACGGTTGGTCGCGTGCCGCCATTGCCATAGCAGATCGGTCCGGGATCGGAGCCCGCACTCTGCGGGCCGACGCGCAGTGCTCCCGAAACGACTTCGACGATCGAGCCGCCACCCGCGCCAAGCGTTTCCACCTTCACCATCGGCACGCCGATCAGATAGCGGTGGTGCATGTTCCAGCCTGCCTCGGCTGGCGCTTCGCCGCCCTGCACAAGGCTCATGTCGTAGCTCGTGCCGCCCATATCGACGCACAGCAGGTCTTCGAACCCCTTGGCCTTGCCGACATGGGCCGAACCGACCACGCCGCCAGCCGGGCCGGATGCCAGCACTCTGACCGGAGCACCCTCGATATAATCGACCGTCATCACCCCGCCCGAGGCCTGCATGACCATGAGGCGGCTGGCATGACCGGCGTCGCGCAGGCGCTCGACCAGCCGGTCAAGATACTGGGCGACGCGCGGCGCGACGAAGGCGTTGACCACGGTCGTGCTGGTGCGGTCGTATTCCGGCGCGCGCGGCAACACCTTGTGGCTCAGCGACACGCGCGCGCCGGGCAGTTCCTCGGCCAGTATCTCGCCCACGCGCTGCTCGTGCGCGGGACTGAGGAAGCTGTAGATCAGCGAGACGGCAACCGATTCCACGCCCTGTTTGCGCAGCCGTGCGCACTGCGCGCGCACCGCCTGCTCGTCGAGCGGCACATGGATCGAACCATCCGACCTTACGCGTTCCGGCAC
>JAGREJ010000091.1:2078-5806 GCA_020446595.1 Novosphingobium sp.
CCGCGCCGGTATTCCATTTCGTCGCGGAACCCCTCGGTGCAGAGCAGGCCCGTGACCGCGCCGTTCATCTCGATCAGGGCATTGTCGGCAATGGTCGTGCCGTGGACGATCATTGCGCACTTGGCGAGGAAGGCGCCAAGGTCCAGCCCTTCCATTTGCGCGAGCCGCTCCAGCCCGCTCATGACCCCTTGCGACAGATCGGCCGGGGTCGTGAGGTTCTTGTAGAGGTGGACCTGACCGCTGCCTTCGCCGCCCATCAGCGCGAAGTCGGTGAAGGTGCCGCCAATGTCGATGCCAACGCGATAGGTCATGCTGCCGCCATTTCCTTGCGCAGTTGCTCTGTCGCCTGGTGGTCGATGGCGAGGTCGTAGTCGTCGAGGCTGCCAGTCAGGACAACGCCGTATCGCTCGCGCGCGGCGTCAAGGCTGACCAGTTCGTCGAGTACGTCTTCCTTCACCGCCTCGGGGTCGCGTTCGATCGCCGGACCAAATCCGCCGCCGCCGCCATGCTGGTAGGCAATGGTCGCTCCGGCAGGCAGCATCGCCTGTTCGGCGAGATGGATGCGCCGCTCGTTCTCCGACCCGACTTCAAAGTGATTGAGGTAGGGCGAGCCGGGATCGCCGCCGCGCATGCCGCTTATCGGGTGGTCGTGGCTTACCATCCATGCCGTCGCCATCATCGGTTGGAGCACCTGCTTGACATTGAGGCTTCCGGGCATGCCGCGCCATGTACCCGCGCCGCCGCCGTCGGTGGTCAGTTCGCGGCTGATGTTGAGCACCGGGAAGCGACTTTCGGCATCCTCCGCCTGGCTGAGCAGCAGGTTGCCGAGGCTCGACGGGCACGATCCCCAGCCGTCGATGCCCTTGACCGCTGATACGTCCATCGAACGGCTGTCGACACCCTGATCCATCACCATGCGTCCGGTCTCGTCGAAGGCGATGACCGCGTTGGGCATGCCGATCTTGTAGACCTGCGGCTGGGCGCGCTCGGGCACTACCCCGGAGAGCGCTACGCATACCGCCTCGGTGATCTCGCATGCCGGATGGAAGCTGCCGAGCGCGGCGGGCTTGTTGGGCGGCGGATTGGCAATGCAGCCTTCGGGAATGACGATCTCGACGGCGTTGAACAGGCCCTCGTTCTTGACGATGCTAGGATCGATCATCGAGGCGAGTTGCGCCATCACATAGCCGCGCGAATTGGCGAAGGTGTTCCACACGCCGGTCAGGTGCTGGCGGTCGTCGGTACCGGTCAGGTCGACAGAGAGATTGTCCCCTTCGACTGTCACCTCGACATGAACCTTCACGTCCTTGGTGCCTGCCGTGTCGTGGTCGATGAAGACCGTGGCGGGATAGGTTCCGTCGGGCCAGCGGTTCACCTCCGTGCGGAATTGCCGCTCGGTCTGGTCTATGGAGTGATTGATTGCCGCCCTGATTGCATCGGAGCCGTAACGTGTGATGAGCTTCTCGATGCTGGCGACGCCCTTCTGGACGGCTCCGATCATCGCGGCGAGATCGCCCGAAAAGGTGGCGAAGCGGTTGTTGCGCACCAGCGTGGCGATGACGTCGCGCCGGGTCTCGCCGCGATGGACCAGCTTGAGGCAGGGGATGGCGAGGCCCTCGGTGAAGATGTCGGTTGCTTCGAGCGTGAAGCCGCCGGGATCCTTGCCGCCGGTGTCGCCCTGGTGCGCCTGTAGCGCGATGCAGGTCACCAGTTCCCCGTCTCCATCGTAGACAGGCGCATAGACGTTGTAGTCGGGAAGGTGCCCGCCGCCGGCGTCCGGGTCGTTGCCCAGGAACACGTCACCCGGCCCCCAATCGTAGTCCTGCCGATACATCAGACCGTAGCGCACGGTCAGTTGCGAGACGAAAGTCAGGTGAGGGGTGCCGATCGCGCCCATCGCAAGACGGCCGTGGGCATCGACGATGGCCGCGTTGCGCTCGTTCGACTGGTTGATGATCGGCGAGCTTGCGGCGCGGCCAAGGTGGGTGGCTGCCTCGAAGCAGATTGTCTCGAAAGCACCGCGAATGATGTCAGCGGTGACCGGGTCGATCTCGACGCTTGTCGGCAAGGGGGCGGGCTTGCGGGCAAGCTGGCGACGCAGGGCAAAGGTCATGGCTAGGACATCCTCTCGGGCGAGGGGCATTCGCCCATCTTGTCGCGTGTCGCTAGCCGCCTGGCGGTCGGGGCCTCTCGACAGCAGGCGCAAGTGCGTATGCCGTTTGCGCAGGCAGGCAGCGGTGCCTCGCCAGTCAACAGAAACTGCACGCTCGATTGTTGGCATTGCGGCGCGTTGGAGCATAGACTGCCGCGCAAACCCGGAGTTTCAGCCGGGAAGAAGGAGGGAGAGGAACCATGAGGACAATTCTCGTCGGCCTGTTGATGGCAAGCGCGGCAATGCCGGTAGCGACAACCGCATATGCCCAGAGCGGGGACGAAGCGTTCGATCCGGACATCATCACGGTCACGGCGCGCAGGGTCGAGGAGAATATCCAGGACGTTCCGATATCGATCGCCGCGCTCAGCCCCGCCGATCTCGCGCAGGAACAGATTTCCACAGAGTTCGATCTGCAACGTGCGGTTCCGGGCCTCACCATCCGCCAGAACGGCAGCGCCAACCAGTTCAACTATTCGATCCGTGGGCAGAGCGTCGATACCTATACCAATTCCCCGCCGGGCGTGCTCGCCTACACCAATGAGGCGCAGGTCGTCTCGCGCGCGGCGAGCACCTTCTACGATCTCTCCAGCATCCAGGTGCTCAAGGGGCCGCAGGGCACGCTATTTGGTCGCAACGCGACCGGCGGCGCGGTGCTGTTCGAAACCGCAAAGCCAAAGGACGAGGTCGAGGGTTACCTGCTCGGCCGCTACGGCAACCATAATCTCGCCCATGTCGAAGGCGCGATTTCGCTACCGCTGGGTGAGAAGGCCGGCGTGCGTATTGCCGGCTTCTACGAGCATGGCGGCGGCTTCGTGAAGAACATCCGCACCGGCGAGAACCTAGGCAAGCAGGATCTCGGCTCGATCCGGACAACCTTCGTGGTCAATCTTTCCGAGCGCGCAAAGAACACCACGGTCGTCCAGCACACCAGCGAGGGCGGCACCAACGTGCCGACCCTGCTCTATTCGGCCTATGGATGCGGGGAGACTTTCAACGGCGTTCCGCTCAACTCCACTGCCGATTGCGTCTACGGTCCTGCCGACGTGGGCGGTGCCTTCGCGTTCTATCTTGCCGCCAATCCTACGGTCTACCCCGGCGGCATCGACGCCGCGGCGGACCGGCAGCGCGGCTTCGGTCCGTGGAAGACCGATCAGGGGGTGCCGCTCTATCACAAGGCCAAGAGCACCTTTGCCATCAACACCACCGAACTGGAACTCGGCGACGACCTGACGCTGAAGAACATCTTCATGTGGAACGAAAGCAATGCCGACGACGGCTTCAACTATGATGGCTCGCCCTATTACATCTTCCAGATTTACGGCACGCCGACTGCCGACTCTTCGACACTGCTCGATCCGCTGGGTTTCATTCAGAGGACCGAGCAGGTTTCGAACGAGCTTCAGCTTCAGGGATCGGCTGCGGACGACCGTCTGAAATTTGTGCTGGGCGCCTATTATCTCAAGCAGAAGGACGAGAACGATTCCTGGCTGCTGGCATTCGACTTCAGCCCGCTGCCCGGCGGTTCCGGTTCGCAGCTTCGCTATCACGCGCTGACGACGGCCGAATCGAAAGC
>JAGREJ010000091.1:5866-7960 GCA_020446595.1 Novosphingobium sp.
TGGACCTGGGAAAAGGCCACCTCGAAGCAGTTGCCCGGATCGCTGTTCGGCACGGACTGGCCGCTCGAAGTGCTCAAGGACAACAAGCCGAGCTGGACTGTCAGCCTCGACTACAAGGTCTCGGACGACCTGCTGGTCTATCTCACGCATCGCGGAAGCTGGCGTGCGGGCGGCTACAACTATTCCGTGCCGCCGATCGATGCGACCGCGGGCGAGGGGGGCAACCGGTTCAATCCGGAGACAACCAAGGACGTCGAGCTTGGCCTGAAGTATTCGGGCGACGGCCTCGGCGTGCCCGTGACCTTCAATGTCGCCGCCTACCAGCAATGGGTCGATAACATCCAGCGCGCGGCCTATGTGCCCGAGCCGAGTGGAACGCCGTCGCTGGTGACGACCAATGTGCCCAAGGCAAAGATCACCGGCGTGGAGCTGTCGCTCGACATCAGCCCGTCGCCCTCGGTCGATCTGGGTGTGTCGGCGGCCTATACCGATGCCCGCTATACCGACAACGAGGTCATCCTGCCCAACTCGGAGGGCGTGTTCTCTCCGACCTTCTACGGGCCTTATGCCGATGCCCCGAAATGGACCGGCAACGCCTATGTGCAGATCAACCACGATATGGGGCCGGACAACGGCGAGCTGTCGTTCCGCGCCGATGTTTATGCCCAGTCGAAGTTCTTCTTCTCCAACGTGGGATCGACGCTAGCGCCGGAGTCGACGATCAAGGGATACGCCCTCGTCAACGGTCGGATAAACTGGGCGAATATCGGCGGTTCGGAAATTTCCGCCTCGCTGTTCGGACGCAACCTGCTGAACAGAAAATACTACGCGGGAGGCAACTCGATCGGCGCTACCCTGGGCCTGAACACTTCGGTGCCGGGTCGTCCGAGGTTCTGGGGCGCGGAGGTTCGCGTCGACTTCTGACACTGGCGCGGCCCGCACCGGCGTTCCGGTGCGGGCCATGCACCTTGCGCCCGATCAGAGGCCTGCCTTCACATCGCCGGTTCCGGGTTGAGATGCAGCCTTTGCCGGCGTAGCCTGGGCTGCCGCCTTCGTCGGATCATAGGGTTCGCGCGTGCCCAGCGCCTCGCGTGCGCGGGCGCGCACATAGGCGTGAAGCTGTCGCATCTGGTCCTCGCTCAGCCACTCGAAGGGCGGCATGCCCCTGTCGGGCGCGCCAGCCCGCACATATTGCGCAAAGCTTTCCGCGTTCAGCGCGATGGCCGATTCCCGCAGGTCCGGCCCCGGCGCCCCGGCGGCGCGGAAGCCCGCGCCGTGGCACGATGCGCAGACAATGTGGAATGACCGGCCCGCGGCAACGTCCGCCTCGTTCAGCACCAGCGAAGGATCGTCGAGCGCATGAACCTTCATGTCGCGCGGCGCAGAGGGCGGCAGTTCCTTGTCCCCGTCCAGCGCGAAGACCAGCAGGCGGCGCGGCTGTGCTCCATACTTCCAGCCCACGTCCGCAACCTCGCTGAGCGCGGCCACGGTTCCCCCCCAGCCGACCAGCACCGCGACATATTGCCTCCCTTCGACGCTGTAGCTCATCGGCGCGGCGATGATGCCGAGCCCAGCGTCGAAGCGCCACAGCCGCTCGCCGGAGGTCGCGCGGTAGGCGTTGAACCAGCCGTCGGCGGTGCCCTGAAAGATGATGTCGCTCGCCGTCGCCAGCGTGCCGCCGTTCCAGAAATGATCGTGCTGGATCTTCCAGACCTGCTTCTGGTTCACCGGATCCCACGCCACCAGCGAACCCTTGCCGTCGCCGGGCCGCCTGACGACGGGCTGGATCACCAGCCCCATGACATTGAATGCCGTATCGCTTTGCTCGGTGGGATCGCGCGAAATGCGCGTGCCCATCTGCTGGATCGGAATGTAGACCAGCCCGGTCCTCGGGCTGTAGCTCATCGCCTGCCAGTTGTGCCCGCCAGAAGCGCCCGGCCACAGTTCCACCGCGGCCTCTTCGTAACGGATGCCCGGATTTTCGACCGGTCGCCCGGTCTTGAGGTCGATGCTTTCGGCCCAGTTGATGTAGGTGGTCTTGCCCGGTGCATTCACCAGCTTTCCGGTCTCGCGGTCGATGACATAGAAGAAGCC